>DASZVW010000337.1:0-8681 GCA_035546895.1 Polyangia bacterium | reverse complement strand
GGCGGCGGCGGCTCGGGCGGCAGCGGCGGCTCGAGCGGCAGCGGCGGCTCGGGCGGCATGGTCACCATCGGCGGCACGGTCTCCGGGCTGGCCGGCGCGGGCCTGGTCCTGAGCGACAACGGCGGCGACAACCTGACGGTGAGCGCCAACGGCGCCTTCACCTTCAACGGCAAGCTGGCGGCCGGGGCCGCCTTCCAGGTCACGGTGGCGACGCAGCCGACCGCGCCCTCGCAGACCTGCGTGGTGTCGGGCGGCTCGGGGACGGCCAGCCAGGACGTCACCACCGTGGCGGTCACCTGCATGACCAACAGCTACCGCGTCGGCGGCATGGTGAGCGGCCTCTCGGGGACCGGCCTCGTGCTGCAGGACAACGGCGGCGACAACCTGTCCGTCAGCGCCGACGGCAGCTTCTCCTTCGCCACCGCGGTGGCCAGCGGCGCGACCTTCACGGTCACCATCCACGCGCAGCCGACCGGCCCGCAGCAGACCTGCACGGTGTCGGGCGGCTCGGGGACGGTGGCGGCGGGCGACGTCACCAGCGTGATGGTCAACTGCAGCACCCAGGCGTTCGCGGTGGGCGGCACGGTGAGCGGCCTCGCCGGCACCGGGCTGGTCCTCCAGGACAACGGCGGCGACGACCTGGCGATCGGCGCCAACGGCAGCTTCGCCTTCGCCACGGCGGTGGCCAGCGGCGGCGCCTTCGCGGTGACGGTGAAGACGCAGCCCTCGTCCCCGGCCCAGACCTGCGTGGTGGCGGGCGGCGCCGGCGCGGTGGCCAACGCGGCGGTGAGCACGGTGACCGTCACCTGCACCACCGACACCCACACCGTCGGCGGCACGGTGAGCGGCCTGGCCGGCACCGGCCTGGTCCTGCAGGACAACCTGGGCGACAACCTGTCGCTCTCGACCAACGGGGCGTTCACCTTCGCCACCCCGCTGGCGAGCGGGTCGGCGTACGCGGTGACCGTGCTCAGCCAGCCGGCGTCTCCCAGCCAGACCTGCACGGTGGCGACGGGCAGCGGCTCGATCGGCGCCGCCGACGTGAAGGGGGTGGCCGTCACCTGCGTGACCAACACCTACGCGGTGGGCGGCACGGTGGTGGGCCTGCTCGGCCAGGGGCTGGTGCTCCAGGACAACGCCGGCGACGACCTGCAGGTCACCGCCAACGGCGCCTTCACCTTCGCCACGTCGGTGGCCAGCGGCGGCGCCTTCGCGGTGACGGTGGCGACGCAGCCCTCGGGGCCGACGCAGAGCTGCTCGGTCTCGGGCGGCAGCGGCACGGTGGGCGCCGGCGCGGTCACCTCGGTGGTGGTCAACTGCGCCACCGACCAGTACGTGATCGGCGGTGACGTGAGCGGGCTCGTCGGCGGCGGGCTGGCGCTGGCCCTCAACGGCGGCACCGCGCTGGCGGTGGGGGCGGACGGGACGTTCGCCTTCCCCGACACCGTGGCGAGCGGCGGGGCCTACGCGGTGACGGTGGTCGCGCAGCCGACCGCCCCCTCGCAGACCTGCACCGTCGCCGGCGGCAGCGGCACCGTGGCCGCCGCCAACGTCTCCTCGGTCCACGTGACCTGCACCACCGACACCCACACCATCGGCGGCACGGTGAGCGGCCTGGCCGGCACCGGGCTGGTCCTCCAGGACAACGCGGGCGACGACCTGACGGTCGGCTCGAACGGCGCCTTCACCTTCGCCACCGCGGTGGCGAGCGGCCAGGGGTACCTGGTCACGGTGGCGACGCAGCCGACCTCGCCGCTGCAGACCTGCACCGTGACCGCCGGCTCGGGCGGCGTCAGCAACGCCGACGTGACCAGCGTGGTCGTCCAGTGCGTCACCAACGTCTACACCGTGGGCGGGACGGTGACCGGCCTGGCCGGCACGCTGCAGCTCCTCGACGGCAGCGACCCCTTGACCGTCACCGCGAACGGGATGTTCACCTTCCCGACCGCGGTCCCCAGCGGCGGCGCCTACGCGGTCAGCGTCTCGGCGCAGCCGAGCTCGCCCAGCCAGACCTGCACGGTCACCGGCGGCACCGGCAGCGTGGTGGACGGCGACATCACCACCGTGGCGATCACCTGCGTGACCAACAACTTCAACGTCGGCGGGACGGTGACCGGCCTCCTCGGCACCGGGCTGGTGCTGGAGGACAACGGCGGTGACGACCTGACGGTGAACATGAACGGCACCTTCCAGTTCGCGACCCAGGTCACGAGCGGGCAGCCGTACGCGGTCACCATCAAGACGCAGCCGGGCGCGCCCTCGCAGACCTGCACGCTGGCGGGCGCCTCCGGGACCGTCGGCGCCGCCGACGTCGGCAGCGTCTCCATCAACTGCTCGACCAACGCCTTCGCGGTGGGCGGCACCGTGAGCGGCCTCCTCGGCACCGGGCTGGTGCTGACCAACAACCTGGGCGACGACCTGACGGTGTCGAGCAACGGGAGCTTCTCCTTCGCCACGCCGGTGCCGAGCGGCGGCGCCTACGCCGTGGCGGTGAAGACGCAGCCGACCTCCCCCTCGCAGACCTGCTCGGTGACGGGCGGCAGCGGCAGCGTCAGCAGCAGCGCCATCACCACCGTGGCCGTCAGCTGCACGACCAACACCTACAACGTGTCGGTGACGGTCAGCGGCCTCGCCGGCAGCGGCCTGGTCCTCCAGGACAACGGGGCCGACAACCTGGCGGTCTCGGCCAGCGGCACCTTCGCCTTCGCCACCGCGGTGGCGAGCGGCCAGACGTACGCCGTGACCGTGCTGTCGCAGCCGACCATGCCCTGGCAGACCTGCGCGGTCGCCTCGCCGAGCGGCGTGATGGCCGGCGCCGCCGTCAACCTGGCGGTCACCTGCACCACCAACGTCTACACGGTGAGCGTCACGACCAGCGGGCTCGCCGGCACGGGCCTGGTGCTCCAGGACAACGGCGGCGACAACCTCGCCGTCTCGGCCAACGGCACGCTCACCTTCGCCACCTCGGTGGCCAGCGGCGCCGGCTACGCGGTGACGGTGAAGACGCAGCCGTCCGGCCCCAGCCAGACCTGCACGGTGACCAACGGCACCGGCGCCATCGCCAACGCCAACGTCACCAACGTGGCCGTCGCCTGCGCGACCAACACCTACGCGGTGGGCGGCACCGTCTCGGGCCTGGCCGGCACCGGCCTGGTCCTGCAGGACAACGGCGGTGACAACCTCACCATCTCGGCCAACGGCAGCTTCACCTTCGCCACCCAGGTGGCGAGCGGCGCCGGCTACGCGGTCAGCATCAAGACCCAGCCGACGGGCCCCAGCCAGACCTGCACGCTGTCGGGCGCCTCGGGGACCATCGGCGCCGCCGCCGTCACCTCGGTGGTCGTCAACTGCGCCACCAACACCTATACGGTGGGCGGCTCGGTGTCGGGCCTGGCGGGCACCGGCCTGGTCCTGCAGGACAACGGCGGCGACAACTTGACCATCTCGGCCAACGGCAGCTTCGCCTTCGCCACGGCGCTGTCGAGCGGCGCCACCTACGCGGTGACGGTCAAGACCCAGCCGACCAGCAAGTCGCAGACCTGCACCGTCACCAGCGGCAGCGGGACGGTGGGCGGCGCCAACGTCACCAGCGTGGCGGTGGCCTGCGTGACCAACACGTACACCGTCTCGGCGGCGGTGAGCGGCCTCTCCGGCACCGTGGTCCTGCAGGACAACGGCGGCGACAACTTGTCGGTCACCGCCAGCGGCACCTCCGCCTTCGCCACCAAGATCGCGAGCGGCGCCACCTACAGCGTCTCGGTGCTCACGCAGCCGGCCACGCAGACCTGCACGGTCACCGCGCCGACCGGCACCATCGCGGCCGCCAACGTGACCGTGACCGTCACCTGCGTCACGAACACCTACAGCATCGGCGGCAGCGTGTCGGGCCTGACCGGCGCCGGCCTGGTCCTGCAGGACAACGGCGGCGACAACCTGGCCGTCTCGGCCAGCGGCACCTTCACGTTCGTCACCAAGATCGCCGCCGGCAGCACCTACGCGGTGAGCGTCGGTACCCAGCCGGCCGGCCAGCTCTGCTCGGTCACCAGCGGCAGCGGGACCGTCGGCGGCGCCAACGTCACCAACGTGAGCGTCACCTGCAGCAACGCCAGCGTGCAGATCCTGGTCGACTGCGCCTCCAACTCGCGGGTGCTCAACACCTTCACCGGGACCGGCTGCTTCAGCCCCATCGCCGCCGGCGGCGCCTCGTACATCATCATGTCGGGCACCCCGACCGCCCGGCTCTGGTCGGGCGCCAACTGCACGGGCTGCTCGTACACCGTGACCGCCGACCTGAACTTCTGCTCGGCGAGCTTCACCGGAGGCTGCGGCGGCCTCAACGACAACGTGCAGTCGATCAGCATCCCGTAACCGCGCCGCCGGAACCCGCCGCCCGGTTCGACCCGCGCAGCATCGGGTCGGGCCGGGCGGCCGCGCGTTCGGGGGACGCGCGCGATGGCGATCGACGGCGGACGCGGCGGCTGCTAAGGTCCCCCCACCATGAGCAAGCGCAACCGCCCGACCACCGCCGCCGAGGCCGCCCACCGCCGCCGCCGCCACGAGTACCGCAGCGCCTACAACTCGCCCGAGGGGAAGGCCGCGCGCGCCGCCGCCGCCAAGGCCGCCCCCGCGCCCGCCCCGGCCAAGGCGCCCAAGCCGGCCGCCAAGCCGTCGCCCCAGAGCTAGCCGCCCGCCCGGTTCGACGGGTCGAAGTCATGTCCCGCAACGCATCGCCTCGCGCTCCCCGGCGCCGTCAGGCCACCGGGACGTCGTTCCTGGTCATCTTCGTCGTCGCCACCGCGATCACCCTGGTGGTCACGCTGTGGACGATCCACTCGGTGTCCGAGAGGCAGCGCGGCCGCGGCATCCCCTCCAGCTTCCGGATCTGACCGCCCGGCGCCGCGCTCAGGGCCCCGCGGGGTCGTAGACCAGATCGCCGAGCTGCGCCCGGAACTGGGCGCGCTTGTCGTCGCGCTCGGTGGCGAGCTGGGTCGCCTGGCGCGACAGCGCCTCGTTCGCCCGCTCCACCTTGGCCTGCTCCTCGGCCAGCTGTCTCCGGAGCGGACCCGCGGTCTTGCTCCGCTCGGCGGCCTCCAGGTCGCCGCGCACCTCGATCAACCGCTGCGCGCCGTCGTCGACCTGCCGCCGCAGGAGCTCCTGCTCGACGTCCAGGCGATCGGCCGCCGCGCGCAGCTCCGTGAGGTGACGGAGGCGCTCGGCCAGGCCCGCGGGCAACGCCCTGGTCCCCGCGAGGTACGGCTGGAGATCGATCCCCGGCTCTTCGCGCAGATCGATCTCGCGCCGGGCGAGGCGCGACTCCTCGATCGACGCCACCGCCCCGCCGTCGCCGTCGAGGTCGACCGGGATCAGGTCCACCCCGCCTTCCTGCTCGCTCCCCGGCGGGAGCTGGTCCGTAGCGTACCCGTCGCGCGGCTCGTGGCGCAGGTACCCGCGCGCGCCCGGCCGGCCGCCCGCCAGCTCGTAGCGTGTCCGCAGGAGCTGCCGGTCCTCGAGCGTGAACAGGCCGCGGGCGATCTTGACGATCCGCCCCGGCTCCGACACCGGCTCGCGGACGGCGTGGACGGTCGTCGCGGCGTCGAGCCCGAAGGGAACCAGCGAGAGCTCGCCGGGCCGCGAGCAGTCGACGGTCGAGTCGCCGGCGTAGCTCCCCCGCGCATAGATCGCCACCGGGCCGCTGAAGCTGGCGCCGCCCGGGCACTGGAACCGCGCCGCCCGGTAGAGGTGGCTGTCGGAGCCCGGGGCGGACGCCTGCGGGCGGTAGAAGTAGACCTCGGCGACCGCCAGGCGCTGGTTCGCGACGGCCACCATCGCCGACGAGCGCGCGGGGATGGTCACCGGGGTGGCGATCTCGTACCGCAGGCCCTCCCCGTCCGGAGGTCGCGGCACGGCCGGTCCCGCCACGCCGCCCGCGGGCGCCCCCGCCACGGGCTCCGGCCGGGGGAGCTCGCGCCGGTGGATCGCGAAGTCGACCCGCCGGTTGAGGCTCCGGCAGTTCTCGTTCTTCATCGTGCAGAGCGGGCGCGTCGCCCCGAACGCCCGCACCACGAGCCGCTCCCGGGGAACTCCCCGCGCGACCAGGGCCTTGCGGACGGTCACCGCGCGCGCCTCGGCGACGAAGGCCGTCCCTCGCTCGTCCTCGGACGAGTGCCCCTGCACGTCGACCAGCTTGATGTCCGGACGGTCCTTGATCGCCGCGGCGAGGGCGTCGATCAGCGGCTCGGCCTCCTTCTTCACTTGATCGCTTCCGGGCGCGAAGTAGATCCGATCGAGGATCGCCAGCCCTTTGTAGGGGAGCACCCTGGCGTGGTCGGGGCAGCCATCCTCGTCCTGATAGCCGTTGTACGTCTCCGGCTCGTCGGGACAGGCGTCGATGGCGTCGGGGATTCGATCGTGGTCGCGATCGGCGTCGGCCGGCGCGAACAGCGCCGCCTCCGGATCGGGCGGCGGCGACGGCTCGCCGGTCGCCAGCGTCAAGTGCACGCCCGGCCAGTCCTGGTCGGAGTTGTTGTCCACCGCGGCCCAGGTCTGCAGGACGCCGTCCTGGCCGCCGCCGATGAGCAGCTTGTAGAACGACCGCCAGGCCGAGGTCGGCGCCACGTAGCCGACGGTGAGGTCACGATCGGGCGCCACCGTCAGGTCGAGCTCGACGTCGGTGCTGTCCTTGACGTACACGAGCGCCGCCACCGAGCCGACCACCGTCCCTCCCTGCGGCGCCAGCACGGCCAGGCTCTTCATGAACGGGTCGACCTCCACCTGGCGCAGCCTGAGCTTCAGGTGGCCGCTCGCGCTCCTGCCGGCGCGCTCGAAGTACCCGAGCCCGTTCCGGTAGACCACCACCCGGCGCAGCGGCAGCGACGGCACGAGCGAGGCCGGCGGCATCCCCACCGACGCGCACGCCGCGACCAGCGCCACAACCAAGGGAAGGGCCCGCCCGCTCACGCCGGTCGATGGTAGCACGCGCATTTTCGGCCTCCGCAACGTCCCCTCCAGGACGACGATCGGCGGGCGCGAACGTTCCCGGCACCGCCTCGGGAGGCGAGGCGCGCCGTTCTCACGGCGCGGCCAGCGTCTCGCCCGCGTCGGTGGTCACCACGGTCCCCTGGTGGTGGAGGACCAGCAGGCCGGGGATGAGGAAGGCCAACGAGCTGAGGATGAAGGCGCCGCCGCCGATCTCCAGCCCGCGCGCGCTGGTTCGGTCGTGGGGTGTCTGCGTCGGCTCGGCCGCGCCGAGCGCGAGGAACGTGACGCCGATTCCGACGTAAGCGGCGCCCGCGCCGACGAAGATCCGGCCGAAGACGCGGTCGGCGGCGCCGGTGCTGCTGGCCTTGAGCACCACGCGCGGCCGCCCCGGCGGGAGGTAGAACGGCGCCGAGCCGAGCAGGCCGGCGCCGGCCACCCGCAGCGGCGCCGACGGCTCGACCGCCGCCACGCAGGGGGCCGCGCAGATCGGCTTCCAGGTCGGGCCGGCGGGCGTGGGGACCTCCCGTTCCAGCTTCGGCTCGAAGGCGAACGCGCCGGGCTCCGAGAGCGGCCGGTGGTTGAGCCGGCAGGTCGAGCAGCTCGAGACCAGCTCGGCCAGGAGGTGGACCTTCACCATCCTCGCCTGCGGCGTGGGCGCGACCTCGCGCTCGCCCGCCAGCGTGCCGGTGAAGTGGATCGAGCCCGGCAGGCCGCGGGCGTCGCGCCCCGCCGCCGTGAGATCGAGGAGGCCGACGCCGCGCACCGCCGCGTCGCCGGCCAGCACGGTGAAGGGAAGGCCCGCCTCCAGCGCGCAGCCCGCGCCGGCCTGCAGCGCCAGCGCCCCGTCGCGCTGGCGGGCGAACCCGGTCCCGGGGACCTCGAGGTACGGCGGCGACAGCACTGCCGCGGGGAGCGCGCAGGCCGGTCCGACCCGGACGAGCGCCCGGTTCGCGTCGAGGTAGTCGATCGCCAGCGCGTCGGGCGAGCTGGCGCCGGCCGGCGGGCGCGCCGGCGCGTCGGGCGCTTTCGCGGCGACGCCGTCGCGCGACAGCACGCCGGCGTAGGTCGTGTGCGGCGGATCCAGGAACCCTTGGGCTGGCGCGGGCGGCCGGATCACCGGCGCGCAGGCCCCGAGCGCCGGCATCAACGTGCAGGCCACGGCGACGGTCGAAAGACGCATGTCCGTGCTCCGCAGCAACGGCCGTGCCCGGCACGAGACCGCCGGACGCCGCGCAGACGCGAGGACAGGACGGGTCATCGGCGGGGCGAAAAGCCCCGCGGGGCATCGAGCCCCGGTTCGTCGCGCGGGCCGGAGCGCCGGCGCGGATCGACACCGCGGGCCGAACCTTGACAAGCACTAACCGCTCCGCAATTCTCACGCCCGTGCTGGTGCTCCGAGCTTCGGCTCGGGGCTGAAAAGGGAACCCGGTGAAAATCCGGGGCTGCCCCGCAGCGGTAAGCGAGAACGACGCCACGACATGCACTGGCCGCCCGTACGGGGCCGGGAAGCGGTGGCGAAGGAAGCCGGCGAAAGCCGGCAGGCTCGCGAGCCCGAAGACCTGCCCGCACCCGAGGCCGGGGAGAAATCCCGGCGCGGTTTCGACCTGGAGCCTCGCGGGAGGCGGGTAGGTCCGAAGCGGCGTCGCGCTCCGACGCCAACCCGGGTCCGCGCCGCCTTCCGCGTCGAGCTCCAGCAGCCCGCG
>DASZVW010000336.1:0-1729 GCA_035546895.1 Polyangia bacterium | reverse complement strand
GGTAAAACGACCGGATGAGAGGCGCATGAAGGACGCGATGAAACGAGCGTTGATCGTCTTCGCCGTCACCAGCGCGCTCGGGGTGCTGGCGCTGGCGGTGGTGGTCCGCACCGCCTGGCGCTACGGCGACCGCCCGGGCGGCACCGCGCAGGGGAAGGTGGAGATCGAGATCCCCGCCGGCGCCGGCGCGGGCGACGTCGCCGAGCGGCTGGCCCGCGCGGGCCTCATCGGCAACCCGGCGGTCTTCCGGCTCTACGCCGGACAGCGGGGCGTGGCCGGGCGGTTCAAGGCCGGGCGCTACGAGATCACCGCGCCGGCGACGCCGCGGCAGATCCTGGACACGCTGGTGAAGGGGGCCGCCGACGAGCTGGTCACCGTGGTCATCCCCGAGGGAAAGAACCTGGTCGAGGTGGCCGAGATCCTCGACGCCGCCGGGGTGGCCAGCAAGGCGGCCTTGGTGATGAAGGCGACCGATCCGGCGTTCGCCGCCGAGCTGGGGCTGCCGGGGACGACGCTCGAGGGATACCTCTTCCCCGACACCTACCGCCTGCGCCCGCACACCCCGGCCGCGCGGGCGCTGATCGCGCTGGTGCGCCGCCACCGCCAGGTGTTCGCCGAGCTCAAGGCGGCGCACGCCAAGACGGTCGCCGACCTCAAGAAGACGCTGGGGTTCGACGACGCCAAGATCGTCACCCTGGCCTCCATCGTCGAGAAGGAGACCGGGCGCGCCGAGGAGCGGCCGCGCATCGCGCAGGTGTTCATCAACCGGCTGCGCATGCCGACCTTCGTCCCCAAGCTGCTGCAGACCGACCCGACGATCATCTACGGCTGCACGGTGGCGACGCCGCGCTCGAACGCCTGCCTCAAGTGGGACGGGCGCATCCGCCGCATCCAGCTCGACGACCACGACAACCCCTACAACACCTACACGCACGAGGGGCTGCCGCCGGGGCCGATCTCCAACCCCGGGCGGGCGGCGCTGGAGGCGGTGATGGCCCCCGACCACACCGCCTACCTCTACTTCGTGGCCAAGAACGACGGCACCCACTACTTCTCGAAGACCGTCGCCGAGCACAACGCCGCAGTGGTCAAGTACCAGCGCGGCGGCAAGCCCTTGGCGCAATGACCTCGGCGGAGATCGCGGTCGAGGGGCTGGGCAAGGTCTTCGCGGCGCCGGCGGGGCTGCGGGAGATGCTGCGCGGCCGGCTGTTCGGCCCCGCGGTCACCGCGCTCCGCGACGTGACCTTCACGGTGGAGGCGGGCGAGATCGTCTGCGTGATGGGGCCGAACGGGGCCGGCAAGTCGACGCTGGTCCGGATCCTGGGCGGCCTGCTGTTGCCGTCGTCGGGGCGCGCGCGCGTGGCCGGCATCGACGCCGGCGCGGGGACCTCGGCGTTCCGGCAGCGCGTCTCCTTCGTGGTGGGCGACGAGCGGAGCTTCCACTACCGCGTCTCGGGGCGCGGCAACCTGCACTACTTCGCGGCGCTGCACGGCCTGCCGCCCGGGCTGGCCCGCCGCCGCGCCGGCGAGCTGCTCGAGCGGGTCGGCCTCGCCGGGGCCGCCGACCGGCGCTACCGCGAGTACTCGCGCGGGATGCGGCAGCGGTTGGCGGTCGCGCGGGGGCTCTTGGGCGACCCGGAGGTGCTGCTGCTCGACGAGCCGACGCTGGGCTTGGATCCCATTGGCGCGCGCGATCTGCGCGCCTTCCTGCGCGACACGATTGTGCGCG
>DASZVW010000335.1:0-2202 GCA_035546895.1 Polyangia bacterium | reverse complement strand
CGGCGCTGCCGCGCCGAGCTGGGCGGTCTTCCTGGTCGGCCTCGGGCTGGTCTTCGGGCGGCGGCGCCGGGCCGGGCGCGGCGCCGGCCGGGCGCGGTAGCGGCCGCGCTGGCCAGCCCCGGCCGCGGGCGTTATCCTCCGACGCCGTGACCGCCGCCGCCGTCCCCAGCAGCCCGCCGACCGGGGCCCCCCTGCGGGGCCTGCTGCCGGCCGAGCTCGCGGCCTGGGCGGCCTCGGCCGGGGCGCCCGTTTACCGCGCCGAGCAGATCTTCCGCTGGCTGCATGGACAGGCGGTCGAGGGGACCGCCGAGATGGTCAACGTCCCCGCCTCGCTCCGCGAGGCGCTGGCGGCCGCGCACCCGCTCCGGCCGCTGGCGACCGAGGTGGTGCAGACCGCCCGCGACGGCACCCGCAAGCTCCGCTGGCGGACGCACGACGGGCGGGCCATCGAGTCGGTCCTCATCCCCGACGAGGACCAGGCCCGCGACCGGCTGACCCTCTGCGTGTCGTCGCAGGTCGGCTGCGCCATCGACTGCCGGTTCTGCGCCACCGCCACGCTGGGGTTCGGCCGCCACCTCGGCGCCGACGAGATCGTCGAGCAGATCTACCGCGCCGCCGCGCTGGCCGGCCGCCGCCCCACCAACCTGGTGTTCATGGGGATGGGCGAGCCGCTGCACAACTTCGACAACCTCACGCGCGCGCTGGCGCTGCTCGAGCACCCTTGGGGCGCCGGGTTCTCTCCGCGGCGGATCACGGTCTCCACCGCCGGCCTGGTCTCGGGGATCGAGAAGCTGGCGGCGCTGTTCCGCGACGGCGAGACCTCGGCCCCCAACCTGGCCATCTCGCTCAACGCCACCACCGACGAGGTGCGCGACCGGATCATGCCGATCAACAAGCGCTGGCCGATCGCCGCGCTGCTGGAGGCCGCGCGCCGCTGGCCGCTGTCGCACGGGCGGCGGGTCACCTTCGAGTACGTCCTGCTCGCGGGGGTCAACGACGCCGACGCGGACGCCGACCGCCTCCCCAAGCTCCTGCGCGGCATCCCGGCCAAGGTGAACCTCATCCCCTGGAACGGCTTCGACGGGCCGGAGTTCGCCCGCCCGACGGCGGAGCGGATCCGCGGCTTCCAGGAGCGCCTCCGCGCCGCCGGCACCGCCGTCTACATCCGCTCGCCCCGCGGTGACGACATCGACGCCGCCTGCGGGCAACTGGCCGCCAGACCGGCCAACGAGCTCCACGCCATCCGGACCGCCTGACGTGGCGGACGACGACGAGCTGACCGAGGCGCGCGATCTGGCGATCGACGCCTGCGGGCGCATCGCCGAGTTCTGGGGATTCACCCGCACGATGGGGCGCACCTTCGGGCTGCTGTACCTGTCGCGCGAGCCGCTGGCCCAGAGCGAGCTGCAGTCGCGGCTCGGCATCTCGGCGGGGAGCGCCTCGATGACCCTGGCCGCGCTGGGGCGCTGGGGCGTCGTCCACAAGGTCTGGGTGCGCGGCCAGCGGCGCGAGCACTACCAGGCCGAGACCGACTTCTGGAAGATGATCTCCGGCGTGCTCAACGAGCGCGAGCGGCGGGAGATCGGCGCCGCCGTCGAGGTGGTCGGTCGCGCCGAGAAGAGCGCCCGGGCGGCCCAGGCGGCTCACGGCGCGGCGGGAGCGCCCCGGCGCGCCAAGGCCGAGGCCGACTTCGTCGTCGAGCGCGTCGCCCGCCTGGGCGAGATCTGCCGGGTCGGCGAGACGATGCTCGACATGCTGCTCGGGCAGCTCACGCTCGACGTGGGGCGCTTCCGCGACGCCTTCAAGGTGTCATCTCCCTCGGAGCCCTCAAAGGGGTCCGACCCGCCCGCGTCGGGCTCGACGCCACCCCAGGCGGGCGGACCCGCCCGGGGACCCCGGGGCCGGCGAAGCCGTCCTTCCCCCACCCGATCCAATCGCTAGTCCTCCGCCCAGTCGCGCTTGGCGACGATGGCCGCCAGCGACGTGGCCTCCGGGCTGCCGGGCTCGGGCGCGTGCGCGTAGGCCCAGCGGACCTCGGGCGGCAGCGACATCAGGATCGACTCCACCCGCCCGTCCGTGCGCAGCCCGAACACCGTGCCGCGGTCGTAGAGCAGGTTGACCTCGACGTAGCGCCCGCGGCGGAGGAGCTGCCAGCTCCGCTCGCGCTCGCCCCAGGGCTCGCCACGGCGCCGCTCGACGATC
>DASZVW010000334.1:0-4161 GCA_035546895.1 Polyangia bacterium | reverse complement strand
ACGCCAGCGCCATCCGCGGCCGGCGGACCGTGGTGGTGGTCAGCGGCGGCAACATCGAGGCCGATCTGCTCGATCAGCTCCTGAGCGGCGCCACGGTCTCGTAGGCGCGGCGGTCGCTACAGCTTCTGGGCCTCGGCGGCCCCGACGGCCCTGGCGCGGGCCAGCGCGGCGCTGCGCAGGGCGTGGCCGGTGGGGCCGTCGCCCAGCTTGGCGCGCGCGGCGGCGCCGTGCCCGGCGCCCAGGATGTCGCGCAGGTAGGCCTGGTACTGGAAGGTGTCGGAGTGCTGCTCGGTGTGGCAGCCGGTGCAGGTGCTGGCCGGCGTCTCCTTGTGGACCGAGGCCGGCTCCTCGAGACCCTTCTCGGCGACGTGGATCGAGCCCGGGCCGTGGCAGACCTCGCACTGCACGTCGCGCAGCCCCTTGGTGTGCCCCAGGCTGGAGCCGCCCACCTGGCCGTAGCCGGTCACGTGGCAGCCGGTGCACTTGTAGTCGTTCTCCTTGCCGACCTCCACCAGCGTCTTCCAGGCGGTGGCGTGCACGGTGGTCTTCCAGAACGCCAGCTCGGTCTTGTGGCAGGCGCCGCACTTGGCGTCGCCGACGTAGGAGGCGCGCCCCGGCTCCGGCGGCGCCGGCGGCGGCGCGTTGCGCAGGTTGATGGCCGCCACCTGGGCGTCGAGCTTGCGCATCTCGGCGGCCGTCTTCGCGTCGCGCGGCAGGCTGCGGCGCAACGGGATGAGCCGGTTGGTGAAGTAGCTGCCGGTCGCCGGCGGCGTCCAGGGGCGCTCGAGGCTCTTCTTCTCTTCCTCGAGCGCGGCCCGCTCGCGCCGCTTGCCGGCCACGAACGCCGGATCGGCGCCGGCGCCCGCCGCGGACCAGCGGGCGAGCTCCTCGTCGAGGCGGGCGGTCGCGGCGTCGATCTCCACCCGCCGCAGCGCCGCGGCGTCGGGGCCGCCGGCGTCGACCAGCGCCCCCGGCCCGCGCAGCACGAAGTCGACCCGGCCGACGCGCGCCATCTCCTCGGCCGCCGCCACGATGAAGGTGCTCCCCACCTGCTCGGCGCGCGGCAGCCCGGCGCCCACCTGCTTGCCGAGCACGACGAGGTCGGGCGCCGCCGCCCGGGCCAGCCGGCGCGCCGCCGGCCGATCGAGCGGCACCAGCGCGATCACCAGCTCGGCCCCGGCGGCGCGCAGCCGGGCCACCTCCTTCTTGGCCGCCGGCACCGGATCCTCCGCCTGGGCGCCCAAGCGCGCCGCCAGTTCGGGATCGGCGACGCCGAGGACGCCGACCCGCACGCCGCCGATCGTCTTCAGCTCCGACGGCGCGACGGCCGGCGACTTGGTGAAGTTGACCGCCAGGCGGGGCGGGGCCACCTCGCCGTGGCCGAGCCCGAGGTCGGTCTCGGCCAGCCCGGCGGCGAACGGGCCCAGGCCGCTCAGCGTCTTGCCGAGGAAGCGGGCGCGCAGGTCGTTGGCCGCCTTCTCCTTGGCGCTGGCGCTCTCCGGGAACGACAGGCTGCCGCCGTCGACCAGCAGGGTGGGGCCCGAGCGCGCCGCCGCCCGCACCAGCGCCGCGTAGCGGGCGACGTCTCCCAGCGGGTCGCTGGTGCACCCGCAGGGCTCGAGCGTCCCGTGGACGCCCCCGGTGTAGAAGACCGTCAGGCGCCGCTCGCCGCCCGCCACCGCCCGCGGGGCGTGGCAGGCCAGCGTCAGCCCGGCGGCGGCGGCGAGCGCCAGCGCGGCGCGGGGCATACGGGGTCGCATGGGGCGGCACTATGGCAATCAGGGGGGCGGGCTGGCAATTCCCGCCGGCGCCCGGGCGCGATCCGGCGGCGGGCGGCCCTCCGCGCTTGACAGGGACGTGGACCGCCGGTAGGTTTCGCAGCTCGTTTTTCGAGGACTCATCCAACCATGGCCGTCGTCATTCGTCTCACCCGCGCCGGCGGGAAAAAGGTTCCCTTCTATCGCGTCGTGGCCGCCGATCGGCGCAGCCCGCGTGATGGCCGATTCATCGAGCAGCTCGGGGTCTACGATCCCGTCCGCGAGCCGGTCGAGTTCCGCGTCGACGAGGAGCGGCTCAAGCATTGGCTGTCGGTCGGCGCGGTCCCCAGCCAAACGATGACCGAGCTGCTCCGGCGCCAGCGGCGCGCGGCTCCCGCGGCCTAACCGCCCAGGCTCATGAGCGACGGCGCTCAGAAACCGGGCGAGCCAGCGCTGCGCGAGCTGGTCGACTACCTGGCCCGCGGCCTTGTCGATCGCCCCGAGGAGGTGGAGGTCGAGGAGATCTCCGAGCCGGACGCGCTCGTGTTCGAGCTCAAGGTGGCCGAGGAGGACCTGGGGAAGGTGATCGGCAAGCAGGGGCGGACGGCCAAGGCGCTGCGGACCATCCTGGCCGCCGCGTCGGCGAAGACCCGCCGCCGCGTAATCCTCGAGATCCTCGAGTAGCGCTTCAGGTCGCGCGACGGACCGCTCGCCTTCCTCTTACGATCCGGAGACGCTGGCCGTCGGCGTGCTCGGCCGGCCGCACGGCGTGACCGGCGAGATCGCGCTCCGGCCCTACAACCCGCAGGGGCGCAGCCTGGCCGCGATCCGCCGGCTCACGCTGGCGCGCGACGGCCGGCGCGAGGTCCGCGAGGTGCTCGCCTGCCGGGTGGTCGGCGGCGGCTATCTCCTGCGCTTCGAGGGCGTGGCCGATCGCGAGGCGGCCGCGGCGCTCACGCTGGCCGAGGTGCGGGTGTCGCGCTCGGCGCTGCCGCCGCTCGCGCCCGGCGAGTACTACGTCGAGGACGTCCCCGGCTGCGCGGTCGAGGACGAGGCCGGCCGCCCGCTGGGGACGGCGGTGGGCACCTTCTGGAACGGCGCCCACGACGTGGTCACGGTGGCCGGCCCGGGCGGCGCCGAGCACCTCATCCCGCTGGTCCCCGACTTCGTGCTGACCGTGGACGCCCCCGGCCGTAAGATCACGGTGCGCTGGGACGCGGAGCCATGACCGCCGACGAAGCATTGGACGAAGCACCGGACGAAGCCCCCGCCGACACGACGCCGTCCTTGACCTTCGAGGTGGTGACCCTCTTCCCCGAGGTGATGGCCGGGTTCCTCTCGGCAACGGTGATCGGGCGCGCCATCACCGCCGGCGTGGTGGCCGTCCGCTGCACCAACCCGCGCGACTACGCTCCGGGGCGCCACCGCCAGGTCGACGACACGCCGTACGGCGGCGGGCCGGGGATGATCCTCGGCGTCGAGCCGCTCGCCGCCGCGCTCGAGGCGGTCGCCGCCCGCGGGCCGTCGCGCCGGATCCTGCTCACCCCGCGGGGCGGGCTGTTCGATCAGGCGCGCGCCCGCGCGCTGGCGGCCGAGCCCCGCATCACGCTGGTCTGTGGCCGCTACGAAGGGGTCGACGAGCGCGCCACCACGCTCGTCGACGAGGAGCTGCGGATCGGCGATTTCGTGCTCGCCGGCGGCGAGGTGGCCGCCGCCGCCGTCATCGAGGCCGTCGCCCGCCTGGTCCCGGGGGTGCTCGGCTGCGGCCTGTCGGCGGGCGACGAGTCGTTCTCTGCCGGGCGGCTCGAGTACCCGCAGTGGACGCGGCCGGCGACCTGGCGCGGGCAGGCGGTCCCGCCGATCCTCCTCTCGGGCGATCACGGCGCGATCGCCCGCTGGCGCCGCCGCGAGGCGTTGAAGGTCACCGCTGCCCGGCGGCCGGACCTGCTGCAGGCTCATCCGCCGAGCGTCGAGGAGCAGGAGCTGATCGACGCCGATCCCGAGCATGACACTTGACTCGGGAGGGCGGTGCGTCTAGATATGCGGGCTTTCCCATGAGCCAGAACCCGCTTTTGCGAGAGATCGAGAGCAGCTTCCGGCGGAGCGATCTGCCCGAGCTCCGCTCCGGCGACAGCGTCCGCGTCCATACGCTGATCAAAGAAGGCGACAAGGAGCGCGTGCAGATCTTCGAGGGGGTGGTCATCGGCCAGCACCGCGGCGGGTCGCGCGCGTCGTTCACCGTCCGCAAGATCTCCTACGGCGTGGGCGTGGAGCGCATCTTCCCGCTGCACACCTCGCGCATCGAGAAGATCGAGGTGGTGTCGAAGGGGCAGGTCCGCCGCGCGCGCCTCAACTACCTGCGCGCGCTGCAGGGCAAGGCCGCCCGCATCAAGGGCGAGAAGGG
>DASZVW010000333.1:0-3216 GCA_035546895.1 Polyangia bacterium | reverse complement strand
AACCCCGACGGGCTCTGGTACCCGGGCGGGCCGATCAAGCTCGAGGGGCCGGCCAAGCCGACGGCGGCGGCCGCGCTGGCCAAGGAGCGCGAGCCCGCGCGCTGGCTGACGGTCCGCGTTCTGATCGTCCTCCGCCGCGTGAATTAGCCCCGGGCCGCCGCCCGAAACGTGATAAAAGACGCTGCTTTGTCTGGCACCGTCCACGCGACCACCACCGCCGAAGTCCGCGCCATCCACGACCTGCCGATCCCGGAGCTGGTCCTGCGCGCGCAGCTCGTCCACCGCGAGCACCACCCCGCCGCCGACGTGCAGCTCTGCTCGCTGCTGTCGGTGAAGACCGGCGGCTGCCCCGAGGACTGCGCCTACTGCTCGCAGTCGTCGCGCTACGACACCGGGCTCGAGAAGCAGCGGATGATGAAGGCGCCCGAGGTGCTGGAGGCGGCCGCCAAGGCCAAGGCCGCCGGCGCCACCCGGTTCTGCATGGGGGCCGCCTGGCGCGAGGTCAAGGACGGGCCCGCCTTCGACGAGGTGCTGGAGATGGTCCGCGGCGTGCGCGGCCTGGGGATGGAGGCCTGCGCCACGCTGGGGATGCTGACCGAGTCGCAGGCCCAGAAGCTGGCCGCGGCGGGGCTGACCGCCTACAACCACAACCTCGACACCTCGCGCTCGTACTACAAGTCGATCATCAGCACCCGCACCTACGACGATCGCCTGAAGACGCTGCAGACGGTCCGCAAGGCGGGCATCACCGTCTGCTGCGGCGGCATCATCGGGATGGGCGAGTCGCTCGACGACCGCTGCGCGCTGCTGGCGACGCTGGCCAACCTCGACCCGCAGCCGGAGAGCGTCCCCGTCAACGCGCTGGCGCCCATGTCCGGCACCCCGCTCGGCGAGCGCGACCCGGTCGATCCGCTGGAGCTGGTGCGGATGATCGCCACCGCGCGCATCCTCATGCCGAAGGCGCGGGTGCGCCTGTCGGCCGGGCGGCTGGCGCTCTCGCGCGAGGCGCAGGTGCTCTGTTTCCTGGCCGGCGCCAACTCGATCTTCTACGGCGAGAAGCTGCTGACGACCGGCAACCCCGACGTCAACGCCGACCTCAGCCTGCTCCGCGACGCGGGGCTGCGCCCGGCGCCCCTCGATCCCCACGAGGGCGCCGCCGAGTGAGCGTCGCGCGGCTGCCCGACTTCGACGCCACCGAGCTGGTGGCGTACGAGCCGTGGAAGCAGCCGTGGTGGAAGTTCACACGCGGCGACGGGCCGACCCTGGCCTGGATGCTGCTCATCCACGCCGGCGCGGTGATCGGCCTGGTGCTGGCGCCGGCGCCGGGCTGGACGGTGGGGGCCGGCGCCGCCCTGCTGCACTTCGTGGGCTCCCTGGGGATGACGGTCGGCTACCACCGCGCGATCGCGCACAAGTCGCTGAAGCTGCACCCGGCCGCGCAGTGGGTCCTGACCTTCTTCGCGATGTTCAACGGTGCCGGATCGCCGCTCTCCTGGGCCGCCTACCACCGGCTGCACCACGCCAAGGGCGACACGCGCGAGGACGTCTCCAGCCCGCGCTGGGGCGGCTTCTGGTGGGCGCACCTGCGCTGGCTCTGGCAGGCCGGCTTCGCCCCCATCGGCCGCTACGGCCGCGACCTCGATACCCCGGGAAACCGCCGCTGGGCGCGGGTGCAGATCCCGGTCCTGGCGCTCTCGCTGCTGGTCGGGCTCCCGTTCGGCTGGAAGGCGATGCTGTGGCTCGGCCCCGTCCGGCTGGTGTTCGCCCTGCACGCGCAGTGCTTCACGAACAGCGTCAGCCACCTGCGCCCGGACGCCGGGCCCCAGGAGGGGACGGCCCGCAACGTCGCCTGGCTGTCGCTGATGCACTTCTTCGCGGGCGAGAACTGGCACCAGAACCACCACGACCGGCCCGGGTCGGCGCGCCTCGGCTGGTCGCCCGCCCAGCTCGACACCGGCTGGTACCTGATCGTGCTGCTGGAGAAGCTGGGGCTGGCGACGGACGTCCGCCGCCCCGCCGTCGAGCAGCAGTCGCTCGACGCCGCGGCCTAGGCTCGATCGATCTAGCGCCAGCCCCACTGCCGGCGCGCCTCGTAGACCGCCAGCGCGACGGAGGTGGAGAGGTTGAGCGAGCGGAGCTCCCGATCGCGCATGGGGATGGCGACGGTGGCGTCCCGGTGCCGCGCGAGCAGATCTTCGGGCAGCCCGACGCTCTCGCGGCCGAAGACCAGGACCGCGGGGCGCGCGTAGGCCACCTCCTGAAAAGGGCGGACGCCGCGGGTGGTGAAGAAGAGCGGCGTCCCCAGCGACGGCAGCGCGCGCTCGAAGTCGCCCCAGCTCGGCCAGACCTGGGGGCCGACGCGCGGCCAGTAGTCGAGCCCCGCGCGCCGCACCTCCTTGTCGCCGAGCGAGAAGCCGAGCGGCTCGACGAGGTGGAGCTGCGCCCCGGCGGCCAGGCAGGTGCGCCCCGCGTTGCCGGTGTTCCAGTGGATCTCCGGCTCGACGAGCACCACGTGCAGATCGCTCACGATCGCCCCGGGCCGGGCAGCAGGCGGAACGCGCCGGGGGCGAGGTCGCGCGGCAGCTCGAGATCGCCGAAGCGGACGCGGCAGAGGCCCAGCACGTGGCTCCCCAGCGCGGCGAAGATGCGGCGGACCTCGTGATAGGCGCCGCCCACGATGGTGATGCCGGCCAGCGCCGCCGTCTCGGCGGGGACGCTCAGGCTCGGGTGCGCCGCCGCGGGCGACAGCTCGGCGAGCGCGGTGACGTTGGGCGCGTGCCCGTCGTCGAGGAGCAGCTTCGCCGGCAGCGGCGCGAACGGCCGCGCCAGCGCCGCCTGGTAGGTGCGCGGCACCGCGCGCTTGGGGTGCGTGAGCCGCTGGATCTCCGCGCCGTCGGTGCTCCAGACGAGGAGCCCCGAGGTGTCGAGATCGAGCCGCCCCACCGGCCGCAGCTCGCCGAAGAGGGGCGCCCCCCGCAGGAGCGCGTAGGCCGTCGGGTGCCGCGGGTCGCGCAGCGCCGTCACGCACCCCGTCGGCTTGTTCAACATCAGCGACACCTGCCCGTGCAGCGCCAGCTCCGCGTCGTCGACGACCGCGACGGCCGGCAGCGCGTCCTCCGCGACGTCCCGCCGCGGGTCGGCGACCGCCTCGCCCCCCAGGCGCACGCGGCCGTCGGCGAGCGCCGCGCGCGCGGCCGTCCGCGACCAGCCGAGGTT
>DASZVW010000332.1:0-8868 GCA_035546895.1 Polyangia bacterium | reverse complement strand
TGAACGTCCAGACCCACGTACATCGTCTTCGGCGTACTCTTCATGTGACCGGCTCCTCGCTTGCGGCTCTGGCCGCGGCTTTGCCGAAGCTAACCCGCGTTGACGAGCGAGCGAGCCGGTCGCTCCATATGGTCTGAGCGCCCTCACCCGGCTTCGATGTGTGTGGAGCGCCTCCGGTGGCGCACCCGAGCCTCCGAATTTTTAACGTCGAAAAACGAGACGACCGGCGCGCCGGACTTACAATGATTACGTTGCAGCGGGACTCAAGGGCAGCGAGGGACCGACGATGCAATCATCGATGAGCGACGTCGAAGCCTTGTTGAGCGTCGACGCCGGCCGGGTGCCGTCCGGGACGGTGGCCTTCTTCGCCCGCGACCCCGAGGCGGTCCAGCGCCGGGTGCTGGCGGTCCTGGCCGCCCTGATCGGGGTCGCCACCGCCGCCGCCTATCTGGGCGGGTTGAGCCGGCCGCCGATCGCGCTCCTGGCGCTGGCGACCATCGCCCTCTTCGTCATGTCGCTGCCGCCCGAGCGGGATCCGGCCACCGCGCGGCACAAGCGGCCGACGCTGGTGGTGACACAGAACGGGATGATCGTGCGCGACGCCTACGGCCTGCGGAGCTGGAGCTTCGACGACCTGGCCGACGTGCGGCCGTTCCTTCACCAGCAGCGGATCGGCCTCCTCATCGCCAAGCGCGACGGGAGCCGCCAGTTCGTCGACACGCTCTGCTTCAAGCGCGGCGACAAGGTGAGCGAGCTCATCGGCCGCCGGCTCAAGCCGCGCGAGGCCTGAGCCCCGCGCGACCGGCGGACGCGGTCAGAAGGGCATCGAGAGGCCGAACTCCAGGCCCAGGGTGGTGAACTTCTGCGAGCTCCCGCCGCTCCCCGAGCCGCTGAGGCCGATGTTGGCGACCGGGGCCAACGTGAAGGCGAGGTGCTGGGCGACGACGGCGACCGCCTGCAGATCGAGCGTCAGCCCCAGGTAGCTGAGGTTGGTCGAGTTGACGTAGGTGACGCCGGCGCGGGGCCAGACGCCCAGCCAGGGGCCGACCATCATCCCGTAGCCGAGGCGCGGGTTGACCTCGAACGCGTTGAGGCTGCTGCCGTTGGGCCCCCCCCCGGCCGTCAGGCGCGAGACGGCGAGAGCGATCCCGCCGCTCACCGACTTGGTGAGGAAGTAGTCGAACCCGAGGCGCGGCCAATCATAGGGGTAGCCGGCGACGCCGAAGGCGTTCCCGAGGACGCTGATGGCGTTGGCGTTCGAGCCGGAGGACGGATGGGCCCAGTTGTAGCCGAACAGCCGCTCGGCCGAGATGACGAACTGGCCGCCGTCGCCGAACCCGGCGGGGCCCGTGGAGGCGGCCGGGGCCGCGGCCGCTTCGGCCGCCGGTGCGCCCGGGGTCTCGAGGTTCTGCGCGCGCGCCGACGCCGCCGCCGACACCACCGCCACTATGAGCAGGCCCTGCAACATCCGTTTTAGGTTGCTGGTCATTCGGGGGTCCTTTCTTGGCCGGTTAGAGCCGGACGTCCAGGAAAACCATCGCCCAATGGTGGGCTAAGTCAACAGTTCTCGACGGCGGGCGGCGGCCGCCGGGCGCGGGGCGCATTTGATGTCCACCCGCTTCGCGGTCAAGATCGCCGTCCAAGGTGCCCGCCGGCGAACACGTAGAGGAGCACGCGGAGGAGCGGCGGCTCGAGGAGGACGAGCGGCGGTTCCGCGACTGGAAGCGGTTCGGCCCCTACCTCTCGGAGCGGCAGTGGGGGACGGTGCGCGAGGACTACTCGCCGAACGGCGACGCCTGGCGCTACCTGCCGCACGACCACGCGCGCAGCCGCGCCTACCGCTGGGGCGAGGACGGCCTGCTGGGGCTCTGCGACCGGCAGGGGCGCCTCTGCTTCGCGGTGGCGCTCTGGAACGGGGTGGACCCCATCCTCAAGGAGCGCCTGTTCGGGCTGAGCGGACCGGAGGGGAACCACGGCGAGGACGTCAAGGAGCTCTACTTCTACCTCGACGCCACGCCGACCCACTCGTACGGGCGCGCGCTCTACAAGTACCCGCAGCGCGCCTTCCCGTACGCGCGCCTGGTCGAGGAGAACGCCCGGCGCGGGCGGACCGAGCGGGAGTTCGAGCTCACCGACTGCGGCCTCTTCTCCGACGGGCGCTACTTCGACGTCACCGTCGAGCACGCCAAGGCCTCGCCCGACGACCTGTGCCTGGCGGTCACCGTCGCCAACCGCGGGCCGGCGGCGGCGCCGCTGGTGGTGCTGCCGACGCTCTGGTTCGCCAACGTCTGGTCGTGGGGCCGGCAGGGGGAAGGGTACCTGGCGCCCGACGCCAAGCCGTCGCTGGCGGCGGCCGGCCCGGAGGCCGTCGACGCCGTCCACCCGTCGCTGGGGCGTTTTCGTTTCACCGTCGAGCCGCAGGCGGGCGCGCGGCCGGAGCTGATCTTCACCGAGAACGAGACCAACACCGAGCGCCTCTACGGCGTGCCCAATGCCGGCCGCTACTGCAAGGACGCCTTCCACGACTACCTGGTCGGCCGGCGGACCGAGGCGGTGAACCCGGCGCGGCGGGGGACCAAGGCGGCGGCGGTCTACCGGCTGGCGGTGCCGGCGGGCGGCGAGGCGCGGCTGCGGCTGCGGCTCGTCGAGGTGCCGGCCGACGGCGAGGCCCGGCTGCCGCCGCCGTTCGCCGACTTCGACGCCGTGGTCGCCGCCCGGCGCGCCGAGGCCGACGCCTTCTACGCCCGCAAGACCTGCGCGCTCCGGCCCGACGAGCGGCAGATCGTCCGCCAGGCCTACGCCGGGCTCCTCTGGACGCAGCAGTTCTACCACTACGACGTCCGCGCCTGGCTGGACGGCGATCCGTCCCAGCCGACGCCGCCCCCGAGCCGCCGCGCCGGCCGCAACGCCGACTGGCGCCACCTCTACAACCGCGACGTCATCTCCATGCCGGACAAGTGGGAGTACCCCTGGTACGCGGCCTGGGACCTGGCGTTCCACACCGTCCCCTTCTCGCGCATCGATCCGGCGTTCGCCAAGGAGCAGCTCGTGCTGCTCACGCGCGAGTGGTACATGCACCCCAACGGGCAGCTCCCGGCGTACGAGTTCGGGTTCGACGAAGTCAACCCGCCGGTGCACGCCTGGGCCGCCTGGCGCGTCTACAAGATCGCGGTCGGGAAGGACGGCGCGCGCGACCGCGTTTTCCTGGCGCGCACGTTCCAGAAGCTGCTGCTCAACTTCACCTGGTGGGTGAACCGCAAGGACGCCGCCGGGCGCCACCTCTTCTCGGGCGGGTTCCTGGGGCTGGACAACATCGGCCTCTTCGACCGCTCGAAGCCGCTCCGCTCGGGGGACTTCCTCGAGCAGTCCGACGGCACCGCCTGGATGGCGTTCTTCTGCGCGACCATGCTGTCGATGGCGCTGGAGCTGGCGCGCACCGACCCGGCGTACGAGGACATGGCCTCCAAGTTCTTCGAGCACTTCGTCCACATCGCGGACGCCATGAACAGCTTCGGCGGCAGCGGCCTCTGGGACGACGCCGACGGCTTCTACTACGACCGCCTGCACGTCGACGGGACCGAGACGGCGCTGCGGGTCCGCTCGCTGGTGGGCCTCCTGCCGCTCATCGCCGTCGAGGTGCTGGACGAGAAGGTGATCGACCGGCTCCCCGCCTTCCGCAAGCGGATGCGCTGGTTCCTCGACAACCGGAAGGACCTGGCCGGGCGGGTGGCGCTGGGCGTGGGGGGCGGCGGGCGCCGGATGCTGCTGGCCATCCCCTCGCGCGAGCGCCTGGTGCGCGTGCTGCGCCGGATGCTCGACGAGGACGAGTTCCTGTCGCCGTACGGGATCCGCTCGATGTCCAAGGTCCACGCCCGGCACCCCTTCCGCTTCGAGCTCGGCGGCCAGACGCTGACCGCCGACTACGAGCCGGGCGAGTCGACCACCGGCCTCTTCGGCGGCAACTCCAACTGGCGCGGCCCGGTCTGGATGCCGCCCAACTACCTGCTCATCGAGGCGCTCGAGCGCTACCACCACTTCTACGGCGACGAGCTGCGCGTCGAGTGCCCGGTCGGCTCGGGGCGCACGCTCACGCTGCTGGAGGTGGCGCGCGAGCTCCAGGCGCGGGTGGCCCGCATCTTCCTTCCCGGCCCCGACGGCCGCCGCCCCTGCAACGGCGACGACGCGTGCTTCGCCGCCGATCCGCACTGCCGCGACCTGGTGCTGTTCCACGAGTACTTTCACGGCGACACCGGCCGCGGCCTCGGCGCCTCCCACCAGACCGGCTGGACGGCGCTGGTGCTCCGCTTCGTCGAGGACCTGGCCCGCGCGCGCGGCGCCGCCGGCCGCTGAGCGGTCAGGGGAGCCGGGCGACCAGCGCCTCGGACTCCCGCCAGAGGCGCGCCGCCATCGCCAGGTCGCGCGCGGCGGCGCTGGTCTCGGCGGGGTTGCAGTCGGCGTAGTACGCGCCGGTCACCTGGGCGACCGCCGGGCTGGCGGCCAGGTAGCACTGGGTGGCGGCCCCCTGCGGGATCGTCTTCAAGATGATCGGCGCCGCCGCCCGCATCACGAGCTGTCCCACCGAGGGGACGGTGCGCGTGATGTTGGTGGAGATGACCCCCGGGTGGAGCGCGTTGGCCGTCCGCCCGCCGCCGCCGAGGCGCTTGGCCAGCTCGCGCGCGAACAGGACGTTGGCCAGCTTGGAGACGCCGTAGGCCTTCATCGGCGCGTAGCCGCGCTCGCCCGCGAGGTCGTCGAAGTCGATGCCGCCCGCGGGCGCGCGCTGGTGGGCCCGACTGGCGGTCACCACCACCCGTCCCATCGGGGCCAGCCTGTCGAGCAGGCCCGTCACCAGGATGAAGTGGCCGATGTGGTTGGTGAAGAGGTGCAGCTCCCAGCCGAACTTCTGCTGCGGCGTCGGGATGGCCATCACGCCCGCGTTGCAGAGGATGGCGTCGAGCGGTCCGGCCTCCGCCTTCACCGCGGCGACGCAGGCCCGCACCGAGGCGGGCTCGGCCAGCTCGCAGGCGAGCGGCAGGAAGTCCCCTTTGAGCCCGGCGATACCCGCGCGCGCCTTGTCGACGGTGCGCGCGGTGGCCAGCACGCGCGCGCCGCGCAGCGCGAGCACCCGCGCCGTCTCGCGGCCGAGGCCCGAGTTGCAGCCGGTGACCAGCATCGTCTTGCCGGAGAGGTCGCACCCGGCCGTCGCCTCCTCGGCGGTGGTCGAGAACCCGAGCCCGTTCGGTCCCTTCCCCTTGAGCGCGGCGATGAGCGACATGAGCGCTCAGATACCACGGATCGCGGGAGTAGAAGGGCACGTGCTCGAAGGCTATTCCAAACATCCTGGAGGCGGGGTACTCGATCCGGATGTCGGACGACAAGTGGAAGGCTATTGAAGTAGACCTCTCACTTTACAAGTTCTATCTGGAACTGCTGCTCAAGGGAGCGACGGTGGCGCTCGCGCTCACAGGTGGGATCGTTTCTTATTGCCTCGCGAACGTTGATGGCTCCAAACCGATCAAATTTTCTCTGATCCTTCCTCTCGTGGTGAACGCCGGCTTTGCGGCCATCTGTTGGAAAGGGCGTAGCCCTGCAAGGAAGCTGTGGGTCGACCACAAGAAAACGTGCAAGGACAATGGATTCGGCGAAGGCGAAGAGTACGACTTTTCTCCGTTGGTGTTTCTCGTCGAGCTCTTCGCGGCCGTTTACGCAGTTATCGCCGCGGGTCTCGCCGGCCTGCTCCTCTATCTCTTGAACAACGCCGGCACGACTTGACGCGACGATGGATCCTCGTCAAGCCGCGATCGCGCGCCTGATCGGGACCGGGAGGTCGAGGCTGGCGAAGAGCTTCTGAGGATAGAGATAGTCCTCGCCAGACTCGTCGATGACGCGTACGAGACCGTGAGCCTCGGAATCACGATCCGGCAGCCGTTCATGGAGTCTTCGGACGAGGAGCGACGCCGGATACCCGTCGTTCTTGATGCACAGGAGATATCGAATTCCTGGTTGACGTCGCTTCATTCTTCACCGATGAGGCGTTTGATCTTCATCTCTCGGCGGCCGATACCGTGCCTCTCGTACCAATGTACCTCCGCCCGATGTGCGGTGCCATCGGGCAAGCGGACGGTGGCGCTCCCCTTGAGCTTTCGCAGCGTCCCGTACCGTACACCTTGCGAAGGCGGGCAAGCTCCCGGATCTCTCGCCCAACAGCGATGACCTCGACGTCCGAGAGCGATCCGATGATCGGAATGGACGGTGAGCCTTTGCGTTGCGACACGCTACCCTTCGTGGGCTCTTGGCGTGCTGCCAATCAAGGCGGTCAGCGACGCCTTAGAAGAACGTGCGGCGGCCGGAGGGGTGGCGGACGGCCAGCGGGCGGCGGGGGGGGACGCGGTCGTCGACCAGCTTCCCTTCGACCGTCACCGGGCCGGTGTTGCCGAAGAGGACCAGGCCAGCGGTGTTCTCGCCGCCGGTCCCCTCGACGACCACGCCGAGCTGGCTGTCGCGCCCGTCGTTGAAGGTGACCACCGTGTTCCGCGCGCCCGGTGTCAGGGCGGGCTCACCACAGCAGGCGTCGGTGACCAGCACGCCGTCGCCGGTCGCGTCGGCGTCGGGGTTGTCCGGGATGCTGACCCGGTTGCGGATGACGACCGTGCCGTCGGCGGACATCACGAAGATCCCCGCCAGCGAGAAGGTCCCGAAACCGTCGGGGACGGCGCCGTCGACCTGGTTGCCGATCACCAGGTTGTGCTCGGGGCGGTTCACGGCGGCGCCCGGGCCGCCCGGCGCCGCCACATCGTCGCGCGCGATCTGGACCACGATCCCGTCGCCGCCCGCGCAGAGGGTGCCGGTGCAGTCGAAGACCGTCAGGTCGCGGATCCGGTTGCCGGCGATCACCCAGCCGTCACCCGCGGTGTTGGTGATCGCCTGGACGGTGCCGAGGAAGACGTTGTCCTCGACGTGGACGTCGTCCGCGAAGCGGGCCAGCACGCCCAGCGCGAGCGGATCGAGGTCGTCCTCGGAGATCCCGCGCCCGTCGAAGACGAAACCGGAGATGCGGGTCCCGCTGGCCGGGTTGTCGCCGTCGGCGCCCGGGAGGTAGAAGCCCGCGCGCAGCTCACCCGAGACCACCGGTCCCTCGGCGCACCCGACGATGGTCGCGCCGTGACCGAGGAGGATGAGCGGCAGATCGATCGTGGCGCCGCAGTAGCTCCCTGGTCCGACGTCGATGACGTCGCCGGGGCTCGCGGCGGCGACAGCCGCCTGGATGGTCGGGTAGCGCTCCGGCACCCGCCGCTCGCGCGCCTCCGCCCGCCCCGCCGTCGCGCACAAGAGCCCCGCCAGGAGCGCCATTCCAATCCGCCTCGCCCGCGATCCGATCATGGGAGCCTCCGCACCGAAGTTGTGGACGGGCGGAATATAACCCCGCCCGCGGCGTCGGCCTATCCCGCGCGGCGCTTCAGCGTGTTGCCGGTGAAGGTGGCGGCCAGATCCCAGATCGCGCTCGGGAAGCGGTGGGCGTCGGCGAGCACGTCGTCGACGGCGCGCACGATCCAGTCCTCGTCCTCCTGGCTGAGGCAGAGCGGCGGCAGCAGCTTGATGACGTACATGTCGTGGCCGGCGACCTGGCTCAGGATGCGGTGGCGGCCGAAGAGCGGCAGCACCACCATCTGGCAGTAGAGGCCCTTGGTGGCCTTGTCGACCAGCGCCCAGGCGGCGCGCAGCCGCAGCGACTTCGGCGGGCCGAGCTCGAGCGCGATCATCATGCCGCGGCCGCGCACCTCGGCGAGCAGCTCGTAGCGCGGGACCAGCGCCTGCAGCCGGCGGATCAGGCTCTCGCCGCGGCGGGCGGCGTTCTCGATCAGCCTCTCGTCGTCGAGCACCTGCAGCGTGGCCAGGCCGGCGGCCATCGCCAGGTTGTTCTTGGCGAACGTCGAGCCGTGCACGACGGCGCGGTCCATGCGGTCGAAGGTCTTGTCGAAGATCCACTTCTTGCCGGCCACGGCGCCCACCGGCACGTAGCCGCCCGAGAGCGCCTTGGCCACCAGCACCAGGTCGGGATCGACGTTCTCGGCCTGGGTGGCCAGGAAAGTCCCGGTGCGCCCGAGGCCGACCTGCACCTCGTCGGCCACGAACAGCGCGCCCGCGCGGCGGCAGAGGCGCGCCGCCTCGGCCAGGTAGCCGGGGGCCGGCAGGTTCACCCCCTTGCCCTGGATCGGCTCCACGATGAAGGCCGCCACGTCGCCGCGCGCGAGCGCCGCCTCCAGCGCGGGCAGGTCGTTCCAGGGGACGCGCACGGCGTCGGCGAGCAGCGGGCCGAACCCCTCGCGGAAGATGGCGTCGCCGTTCAGCGACAGCGACCCCATGGTGAGGCCGTGGAAGGCGTGGTCGCAGTAGACCAGCTTGGGGCGGCGGGTCGCCTGGCGGGCCAGCTTGATCGCCGCCTCCACCGCCTCGGTGCCCGAGTTGCAGAAGAAGACCCGCTCCTGGCCCGGCATGCGGGCGATCAGCTTCTCCGCCAGCATGCCCGCCAGCGGCGAGACGTCCATCTGCACGAGATCGGGGAGATCGGCGCCGAGCACGTCGGCGAGCGCGCGCTTGATCGTCGGGTGGTTGCGCCCGACGGCGAACACGCCGAACCCGGAGAGCAGATCGAGGTAGCGCTGGCCGTCGCGGTCGTAGAGATAGGCCCCCTCGCCGCGCACGTAGTGGCGGTCGAAGCCGATCGTCTTCAGCACCTGCACCATCTTGGGGTTCAGGTACTGCTCGTGGAGCGCGAACTTCTCGCCGCTGCGGGCGGCCAGCGCGTCGAGGATGCCGGCGTCGCCCTTCAAGCCGCCCCCCGCAGCGCGGCCCAGGCCGGCAGCGCCG
>DASZVW010000331.1:0-2991 GCA_035546895.1 Polyangia bacterium | reverse complement strand
GTCGGCGATGCCGGGGCCGTCGTCGCGCGCCACCACCGAGAGCCCGCGCCGCGTGCCGTTCTGGACGATGCTCAGGCTGACCTCGCCCTGCTTGGCGTAGACCACGATGTTGCGGGCCACCTCCGAGATGGCGGTGGCGATCAGGGTGAGGTCGCTCCCCTTGAAACCGATCTCGCTGGCCAGCTCGCGCCCGGCCTGGCGCGCCAGCACGATGTCGGCGTCGCGCACGATGACGATACGGCGAAAGTCGCTCACGCGCGCGGCTCTTCCCGGTGGCGCGCCCGCAACTGCTCGATGGCGTCGTCGAGATCGAGCGCCGTCGACACGGCCCCCAGCTCCAACCCGAGCTGCACCATCGAGAACGCCACCTCCGGCTGGATCCCCACCACCACGGTGTGGGCGCCCCGCAGCCGGGTCGAGTAGGCGACAGACCTCAGCGTGCGGGTGGCGAAGGAGTCCATGACGTCGAGGGCCGTCACGTCGATGATCACCCCCCTGACCCGCGACGATCCGACCTGGTGGGTGAGCCGGTCGCGGAGCTCCAGCAGCTCGTCGTCGGTCTGGGCGACCTGGATCGAGGCGATGAGGACGTCGCCCTGCCGCAAGATGGGGACGGACATCGCGGGTCAGGCCGAGAGCAGCGACGACGGCCGCGCGACGTCGACCCGCGACACCTGATAGCCGACCAGCCGCTCCGCTTCCTCGATCCCGGTCTGCAGATCGCCAAAGGTCCGCAGGCTGGAGAGATCGACCCCCAGATTGACCAGCGTCTGCGACACCTCGGCCGAAAGGCCGGTCACGATCACCGCCGCCCCCATGAGCCGCGAGGCGGCCACCGTCTGCAGGAGGTGGTTGGCGACCTTGGTGTCGACGGCCAGCACGCCGGTGACGTCCATCACCACCACCCGGGCCCGGTTCGCGCGGATGGCCTGCAACAGTCCCTCGGTCAGGAGGCGCGCCCGGTAGGTGTCGATCATCCCGATGATCGGCAGCATCAACATCCGGTCGCGGAGCTGGAGCACCGGCGTGGTCAGCTCGCGGATGGCGTCCTGTTGCTGCCTGATGACCCGCTCGCGCTCGAAGACCATCCCGTCGATGATGATCCCGATGTCCAGGAAGGCGACCTTCTTGAGGGACATGAAGTCCTCGAACGCCTCGTCGGGCTGGCGGGCGCCCTTGACGAGCATCATCCCCACCTGCCGCAGGAGGTGGTGGAAGGCCCCCAGGAAGATCCGGGTCTCCAGCCCGGCGCGCGTGTAGAGCCGCCCGAGGCGGAGCCGCTGGTTGGCGTAGTCCACCCCGTACTGCCCGCCCACCATCGAGACGAGGTGCTCGACCTGGAGGTGCCGCGCCCGCTCGACCATCTCTCGGTTGCGCATGAAGTCCCGCGCCTCCTCGAGCGCCGCGAGGTAGTCGAAGAACGCCCGCGCGAACTGCTCGGCGTGCTTGGTCACGAGGTCGCGGGTGCGGCCGATGCGGGTCAGGTCCTCCGCCGCCAGTCCCACGGCCTGCTGGCGTTGCTCCACCGCCCGCTCATTGAGGCCCATTTCGCGGGCCATTGCACCGTCATCCAGATCCGTACGCTCACTCGACATGGGGCCTCCGGGACGTCATTCGAACTACCAACAACAATTCGTCCCCCCGAGGCCCCCCCCACGAGGATTGACGCCTTGATTGAAGCTCGACCGACGTCGGAGGTCAATCTTCATGTAACGCCGCAACGATACGGCCGGCAGCCGGCGCCGTCCCGGCATCGAACGATGCCCTCGGGGCGGCGGCGGGTTCGGCACCCGCGGATCGATCGCGCCCGCGCGCCGGGGTCGATCCCGGTCGAGCGCCGGGGGTCGCCTCGGCCCTCTCCTGCAGATCGACGAGGACGCCGATGGTGCGGGTGGCGATCGCGCATCATCTTGTCGGCGCGGCGGCGGAAGCCGCAGAAGGGAGCGGGTGATGAACAACCTGGGTCATGGAATTCGGTCGCGCGGACCGTCGATCTCCTCGTACCTCCTGGTCGGCGCGGCGACGCTCGGCATGGGCGTCCTGCCCGTCCGGGCGGTGCCCGACCTGGTTCGTCACCTGCGCATCCGCCGGACGTGACGGCCCGGAAGACCGATCGGATCGCGCGCCCGCTCGTTCGGTCGCTGGCCGCGCTCTGCCTGGCCGGAAGCTGGGGGTGCGCGCCACATCCACCGGCCCGAGGCGCGGTCGTCGCCCCGGCCGGCCCGGCGGCGATCCCGGGCGCGGCGCCCGACGTCGATCTCTCGATCATCGATCGCGCGGTCGCCCCCTGCAGCGACTTCTACCGGTACGCCTGCGGAGGCTGGTTGGCCGCGACGCCCATTCCGCCCGACAGGCCGGCCTGGAGCCGCAGCTTCTCGGAGATCGACGAGCGGAACCTGGCCCGCCTGCGCGACATCCTGGCCGCCGACGCCGCGGCGCCGCCCGCCGATCCCGAAGACCGGAAGCTCGGTGACTTCTACGCGACCTGCATGGACGAGGCGAAGGCGGAGACCGCCTCGGCGGCCACGCTGGCCGAGCGGATGCGCCCGCTCGCCGCCGTCGCCGGCTGGGCGTCGCCCATCGCCACCGAGGCGCGGCCGGCGCTGGCCCGCCTGGTCGCCGAGCTGCAGCTCGAGGGGGCGGAGGCGCTGTTCGACTTCGGCTCGCAGCAGGACTTCCGCGACGCCCGCCAGGTGATCGGCGCCGCCGATCAGGGCGGGCTGGGGCTGCCCGATCGGGAGTATTACCTCAAGACCGATCCGCGCTCGGTGCAGATCCGCGACGCCTATCGGGCCCACGTCGCGCGGATGTTCGAGCTCGACGGCACGCCGGCCGCCGGGGCGGGCGCGCGCGCGCAGGCGGTGCTGGCGCTGGAGACGGCGCTGGCGCGGGCCTCGCTGCCGCCGGCCGAGCACCGCGATCCGACCCGCCTCGACCACCGCCTCGACCGGGCCGGGCTCCGCCGCCTGGCGCCCGACTTCGACTGGGACG
>DASZVW010000330.1:0-6789 GCA_035546895.1 Polyangia bacterium | reverse complement strand
CGGCTCGGCGAAGAAGCGCGCCGCGCACCGCTGCCAGGTTCCGGGCGGGCTGCTCATCGGGGACGCGCGCCGATTCTACATCCTGGATGACCGCAGCCAAGATGTGAGCGCGGTACCTTTACCGGGACCGCATGGAGGCTTACGCTGGAGGGCTCATCCTTCTTTGGAGGCGTGCATGCGAAAGCTCGGACTGGTGATCGTGGCGCTCGGACTGGTCGGTTGTGGCGGAAGTGGGAATGGGTCAGGCCCCGGAGGTCGGGTGACGTACCCGCTCCAGGGCGCGACCGGGCTCGACATCGCGGCCGGCGACTGCGTCATCGTCAACGGCACGCCCGAACAGATCCCGACCGCGGCGACGATCAGCTACACCCTGACCGATCACTACGACGACGACAACATGGAGGTGGGCGTCGTCCCCAGCAGCTACACCTGCCAGTTCAGCACCTACTCGACGTTCATCGACGACACCATCTCGGCGTCGGCGACCGACTCCGGCAACGTCCCGGCGGGCGTCTACGACCTGGACATCATCTGCGAGAACCTGGTCCAGGACTGCCTCATCGACAGCGTGACCTGGTCGGCCACCTACTGACCCGAGGTCGCGAGCCGCACGACCGTCAGGCGGCGCGGCCGTCGACCAGGAAGCCGCCCACCTAGCGGCTCCAGAGCGCGGCGTAGATCCCGCCCCGCGCCAGGAGCTCGGCGTGGGTGCCGTCCTCGACGATGGCGCCCCGGTCGACCACCAGCAGCCGGTCGAGGTGGGCCAGCGTCGAGAGGCGGTGGGCGATGGCGATGACGGTCTTGCCGGTCATCGCCTCGTTGATGCCGGCCTGGATCAGCGCCTCGGCCTCGCTGTCGAGCGCGGAGGTCGCCTCGTCGAGCACCAGGATGGGCGCGTTCTTGAGCAGCGCCCGCGCGATGGCGATCCGCTGCCGCTGGCCGCCCGAGAGCTTGACCCCGCGCTCGCCCACCAGCGTGCGGTAGCCCTCGGGGAGCGCGGTCACGAACTCGTGCGCGTGCGCGCGCTCGGCGGCGCGGACCACCTCGGCGTCGCTGGCCCCCGGGCAGCCATAGCGGATGTTCTCCATCAGCGTGCGGTGGAACAGGATCACGTCCTGCGGGATGAGGCCGATCGACCGCCGCAGGCTGGCCTGGGTCACCTCGGCGATGCTCTGCCCGTCGACGCGGATCGCCCCCCGCTGCACGTCGTAGAGGCGCATCAGCAGCGCCACCAGCGTGGTCTTGCCGGCGCCCGAGTGGCCGATGAGGCCGACCCGCTGGCCGGCCGGCACCGTCAGCTCCAGCCCGTCGAAGATCGGCTTCTTGTGATCGTAGGCGAAGCTGACCCGATCGAAGGCGATCTCGCCGCCCGCGACCGCCAGCTCGGCCGCCCCCGGCGCGTCGCGGATCTCGCGCGGCACGATCAGCATGGCCAGCGAGTCGCGGATGCTGCCGATGGTGTCGTAGGTGTCGGGCAGCCCGTTCGCCATGTCGAACACGTTGCGGATGAGCTGGATCATCAGCGTGGTGATGAGCAGGAAGTCGCCCACGCTGATCGCGCCGCGGATGAGGCGGTGGAGCGCCAGCGGCAGCAACAGAAGATAGATGGCCAGGTTGAGCGCCTGCAGGATCACCCGCATCCGCACGAAGGCCCGGTACTGCGCCCGCTGGGCGCCGAAGGTGTCGGCGATCGAGGCGCCCACGATGCGGTCCTCGCGCTCGTGCGCGGCGAAGAAGATGACGTTCTTGATGTTGGTGATGGCGTCGACGATCCGACCGGTGAGCTGGGCCTTGGCGTCGCTGTGCAGCGCGCCCAGCGCCGCGATCCGCCGCCCGAACAGCGTGGTCACCGAGACGTAGACCGCCAGCCAGGCCGCCAGGATCCCGGCGAAGGTCGGCTGCGCGCGGAAGAACAGCACCAGCAGGAGGCCGCACTGCACGGCCAGCGGGACGTAGTCCCAGTTGGTCCGCTCGAACAGCGTCACCGTCTGCTCGGGGAGCAGCATCGCCCGGTGGGCGACCTTGCCGGCCAACATGTTGTCGAAGTAGGTGGGGCTGTGCCGCTGGGCGTAGGTGAAGACCAGCTGGCGGGCGCGCGCCAGCACCGGGATCCGGCTGGCGTAGGAGCAGTACCAGGCGCCCCACTCGACCACCACGAAGACCGCCACCACCCCGAAGAACTGCAGGAGCGGCACCCGCAGGAGGCCCCAGGCGCCCGGCGCGTGGAGATCGGCGCGGACCGCCGTGTCGACGATCCGCTTCATGGCGTAGAACTGCATCACCGAGAGGCCGCGCAGCGACAGCGCCGCCAGCATCATCAGGAGGACGGTGGCCCGGTGGCCGCGGGCGAACAGCCAGAACAGCCGGAGGATCGAGCGCGGCAGCTCGTCCGGGACCTCGGTGGCCGGGAGGTCGCCGCCGTCGACGAGCGCGGGCGGGAGCGCGGCCGCCGGGCCGCGGAAGCTGGGGAGCGGTCTCAGCAGGCGCAGCAGCAAGCGCCGATCATAGCCGCGAATCGGCGGCCGGCGACCGGGAACGCGCCGGTCGCCGGGCGCTGCCGGCGCGCGGCTCAGCGGCGGCCCGCCCCCTCGCCGACGTCGTCGAGCAGCGCCGCCGTCCAGGCCAGCGCGGCGTTCCAGTTGATGGCCACCTCGTTGGTCGAGTAGGAGTCGGTGTTGTCCACGTAGCAGGTCTCGGGCGGGCAGCCCCCCATCCCCATCCGCCGGATGTAGGGGTCCTGCAGCGCCGAGTTGGGGCCGCCCGAGAGCGCGCCCGGCGGCGCCTCGGGGAGCGCCGGGTCCTTGAGGTGCGCCCCGACCCGGGGGTGCGGGTGGCGCATGGCCGCGGTGCCGTAGCCGGCGACGTAGCTGAAGGCCAGCGGGTTGCGCCCCAGGATGTAGTCGAGGGCGTCGACCACCCCGCCCGCGTACTTGGGGTCCTTGGTCAGCGCGTAGGCGAAGCCGAGCACCACGCCGGCGTCGAGCACGCCGCCGTTGGAGCCCCAGACGTAGGCGGTCTCCGAGGCCATCGGCACCCGGTAGCCGCGCTTGGCGATGATCCCCAGCAGGCGGTCGGCGGCGGCCAGCAGCTCCTGCCGCTGCTCGGCGAGGGCCGCCGCGCCGAGCCCGTTGGCGGCGGTGAGCAGGCTGATCTTCCCCAGCGTCGCCACGTGGTCCCAGCCGACGTTCCCCAGCAGGATCGCCGCGCCCGCCTTGGGCGCCGCGTAGCGCGAGCGGCGCAGGTCGTCCTGGTAGTCGGTCTTGCCGGTGGTCACGTAGAGCTCGGCGGCGGCCCAGTACCACTCGTCGTCGAGATCGCCGTCACCGTAGGCGCCGCCGCCCGGGGTCTCGCGTTCGGGGTAGAGGCGCGGGTGCTGCTTGGCCGCCGCGTAGGCCGTCTCGGCCGCGGTCAGGCAGCGGGCTGCGAACGCCGGGTCGAGCGTCCGCCAGAGCCGCGCCGCCTGGGCGGCCATCGCCGCCAGGTTCAGCGTGGCGGCGGTGCTGGGCGGCCGCAGGTAGCGCTTGATGCCGTCGTGCGCCGGCGAGGTCGGGATCGGCGACCACTTCTCGCCGTGGATCTTGTGGTGGACCATCCCGGCCAGCGGCTGCCCGGCCGGCACCTGCATCCGCAGGAAGAGGTCGAGCCCGAAGCGCGCCTCGTCGAGGAGATCGGGCCGCCCGTTCTTCGACTCCGGGATCTTCATCTTCCCGTCGCCGAAGGTGCCGGCGGTGGTCCCGAAGCGGGAGAGCACCTCGTACTCGTTCTGCAGCATCCAGACGGTGAAGCCGCCGTTGACCACGTACTTCCCCTGGTCGCCGGCGTCGTACCAGCCGCCGCTCACGTCGAGGGTGTAGTTGCAGGGGGCCTCGGGCGGGCAGCCGACGCTCTTGTCGCCCGGGTGCCCGGCCGGGCGCTCGTAGGCGCGGCTGCCGGCGTAGGGCATCTTGATGGGGATGCCGCTCCGCTGCAGGTAGAAGAAGGCGAGCGCGTCGTACTTGAGCCGCCGGTAGACGTCGCGGCCGATGGCGAAGGGGAAGCTCTCCTCGGCGCCGACGCGCAGCCGGAGCCCCGCGCCGGGCGCGGTCACCGACGAGAAGTCGATCTGCTGCACCCGCTCGCCCGAGGAGCGGTCCTCGCCGAACGGCCGCGTCTGCCCGCTGGCGCGCACTTTCCCCGCGGCGTCGACGAGCTGCCAGGCCAGCGGCGCGTCACCGGCCGTGACAACCGTGGCGATCTTGGGTAGGTCCGGCAGGTAACCGACCTGGTTGACGCGCACCCGGGGGATGGTCCGCGGGTGCAGCTTCTCGACCGGGATCTCCGCCTGGGGATCGTTGAGCTCGAGATCGTCGAGGCAGACGGTGAGCGGCGTCCGGCCGGCCAGCGGCCCGCCGAGCTCGAGCGCCAGCTCGACGTTGTCGTCGTCGGCCGGCCCCTCGAAGGCCGCCGCGTAGCCGCGCGCCTCGGGCCCGACCTCGGCGGTCGCCGCCCAGAGCTCCGTGTAGGGGTAGCTGACCGTCGAGAGCCGCGCCCGCACGCGGGTCGGCGCCGTGGCGTGCGCCCGCAGCCGGAGCTGATAGCGGTGCCCCCGCGCGAGCGCCAGCGGACGCTGCCGGACCACCACGCTCCCCCGGCCCGACCCCGGCTCGGCGATCTGCAGGCAGAGCTCGCCGCCGACGAGCGCGGAGGTGCCGACGCGCGCCGAATCGAAGCCGACGCTCCAGGGGCGCGGCGAGGCGCCGTCGAAGGTCCCATTCCAGAGGACGTTCTTCCCGGCCGCCTCCGACGGGCCGGCGGTCATGGCGGTCTCGGCGCCCGCGGCGGCGGGGAGCGCGGCGGTGACCGTCAGTGCGGCGAGCCAGATCCTCTTCATGCGCCTGCCGGCAGCAAGCGCCGCGCCACCACGCCACGATAGCACGGCCGCCGCGGGCCGAGCCCGACCGCCGGCGCCCCGCTGTCCGCGGACGTTCGAACGGACGTCCAGGCGCCCTGCGCGCGGCCGCGCGCCCGCGTATGCTGAGAGGCGATGCCGCGCGACTGGGACGCCGCCACCTACGATCGGATCGCCGCGCCGCAGACCCGCTGGGGACGCGCGGTGGTCGACCGGCTGCCGCTTTCGGGCGACGAGCGGGTCCTCGACGCCGGCTGCGGCACCGGCCGGGTGACGGCGATGCTGCTCGAGCGGCTGCCGCGGGGGCGCGTGCGGGCGCTCGACGGCTCGCCGTCGATGATCGCGGAGGCGCGCCGGCGCTTCGCGGGCGACGCGCGGGTCGAGCTCGTGACGGCGGACCTCGCGCGGCCGCTGCCGGTGCGGGACCCGGTCGACGCCGTGCTCTCGACGGCCACCTTCCACTGGATCGCCGACCACGGGGCGCTCTACCGGAACCTGGCGGCCGTGCTCCGCCCCGGCGGGCGCCTCGTCGCCCAGTGCGGCGGCGCCGGCAACGTCGCCCGGGTGACCGCGGCGCTGCGGGCGGTCGCCCCGGCGCTGCGCCAGACCAAGACCTACGCCACGCCCGAGGAGACCGCGGCGCACCTGGCGGCCGCCGGGTTCACCGACGCCCGCGTCTGGCTGCAGCCCGAGCCGACCCGCTTCGAGCCGGGCGAGCCGCTGGAGACCTTCCTGCGCACGGTCATCCTGGGCGACGTGCTCCCCGAGATCCCGGAGGCCGAGCGCGCCGCCTTGGTCCACGCGGTGGCCGCGCGGATGGAGGTGCCCGAGATCGACTACGTCCGGCTCAACATCGAGGCGCGCCGCGCCTGAGGCGCGCGCGCCCCGCGGTCACAGCTTGGTGATGTCCGGCAGGCTGCCGTCGGCGTTGCGCTTGGCGGCCGCCGCCGCGGCCGCGGTCGCCTTGCCGGTCACGTCGCCGGTGTGGGTGATCCCCTGGAACGAGCCCCCCTCGTTGTTCCAGGCGCCGCAGCCGGTGCAGGTCATGCTGGCCGGGTTGCTGTTGTTGGTGAAGCCCCAATCGGCTTTGTGGCCGCCGTTGCCGTTGTTGTAGAAGGCGAACAACGACGACATCACGTGCTTGGCGGAGACGCTGTCGCCGCCCATCTTGAAGCCGTTGCCGTTGCTCTGCGATCCGGCGGTGGTGGCGCCCATGTTGAACGCCCAGGAGTTCTTCACCGTGACCGGGTCGGTCCAGGCGAAGAAGTCGTAACCGTCGTCGGAGTTGTCCCACGAGCGGCAGCCGTCGAACACGTTGCCGACGCCGCTCCCCTTCTTGGCGCCGAACCCGTCCGCGTTGGCGCCGTCGCAGCGCTCGTCGTGGTTGTGGTACGAGTCGACGTCGGTGATCGTCGCGTAGGTGCCGCTGCCGGTGTACCCGGAGCTGGAGCTGATCAGCACGCCGGTGTCCTCGGAGTCGTGGACGGCGCAATTCTCGACGAAGTCGTGCGCCCCCTGGACCAGGATGCCGCTGTCGTTGGCGCCGCTGATCTCCAGCCCCGACACCCGGTACCAGTCGGCGCCGATGTCGACGCCGTAGATGTTCTTGTCCGCCGGGTCGTCGCCGCAGGCGAGCCGCGGCTGGCCGGAGAAGTCGAGGATCGGCTTGGTCGTCGCCGCCGGGTCGGCCATCATGGTGATGATGCGCGACGAGGTCCCCATGCGGGTCTTCTTGAACTCGACCCGGGTGGTGAGCTTGTAGGTCCCCGCCTTGAGGCACATCGTGGAGAGCGTCCCCGAGCAGACGGCGCCGTTGGCCGCGCCGCGGACGCCCGGGCAGACCAGATCGTACGCGTGCTGGGGCGTCGCCACCGGCGCCGCCTGGGTGCCCGGGTTGGTGT
>DASZVW010000329.1:0-1850 GCA_035546895.1 Polyangia bacterium | reverse complement strand
CGCTCCCCGCGCGCAGGTGCAGCCCGTCGACGTTCTGGGTGACCAGCAGGAACCGCGCGCCCAGCCGCCGCTCGAGCGCCACCAGCGCCCGGTGCGCGTCGTTCGGCGCCGCGGCCCGGCAGACGCCGCGCCGGTAGAGGTACCAGCGCCAGACCTCCTCCGGCATGCGCGCGAACGCGGCGGCGGCGGCCATCTCGGTCGGCTGATAATTCCGCGAGCCGACCCGCCAGTACCCCTCGGCGCCGCGGAAGGTCGGGATGCCGCTCTCGGCGGAGATCCCGGCGCCGGTCAAGAAGACGATCGGCCCGCCGCCCATCTCGAGGCGCTTCGACTCATCGGACCGCCTGGAGGACCTGTTGGAGGTTGTCCAAGCTGTACGCGGTGACGAACGGTGGTTGGGTCGGTGGACAGCTATAGAAGTCGTCCTGGTAGCCATAGGACGCGGTCGCCGTCTCGACGATTAGCGCACGGAGAGGGCCGTCTTCCCCGCAGCTCCGCTTGGCGGAGACGGTAACCGCCGCGACGGCGGCATCGATCATCGTCCACTGGTCACTGGTGACCGTGATTGGCTCGCTGAGGGGGATGTAGCTGGCGGGATCGCTGGAGTCGCCGCTGACGGTGCAGCTGTCAAACTGCACGGTAGGACCATCGAACCCGATCGTGTACGACGACGCTGCTGGATCGCACGCTGCGCCTGCCGGGATCGGTTCGGGGACACTCTTGTAGCCCCCTCCGAAGGATTGGAAGATCACCGCCGTGACGCCCGGGAACAGGATGCTGCTGCCCGCGGTGGTGGGAGGAACGTTCGACGTCGTGCCAGCGCCGCATCCGAAAAAGAAAAGGAGGGATGAGAGCGCCCAATGTTGGAGAGTCATGTGGTGGCCGACTGCAAGCAGCGTACCCCATCAGGGCGGATTTCACGGCGCCCGGTGGGAGAGCCCGCGCGGTCCCTGCCCGGTAGGCGCGATTTCCCGGACGAGAATGTCGCGCTTTCGTTGCCCGACTTCACTGGGTCTGGGCGCGCGTTGTGGCATTTTGTTTGGATCAAAAAGCTCGCGCTCGCCCTCCTGCTCGTCGCTGTCGCCACCGGCGCGACCGCCGCCGGCCAGCGGTCGTACCGGGCATGCAAGATCTCGAACGGGCAGGTGTTCTCGTACGAGGGGAGCTGGTTCGAGGGGACGGCGATCGTCTATACGGACCGCTGATCGCCGCCGGCGATGACGGGCTCAGCGCGGCGCGGGCAGGCGGGCGGCGGCGCTCCGCTTCTTGGAGGCCTTGGGGGCCGCGCCGAGGAGCGGCACGCCGTTCTTCTCCTTGATGACCAGATCGCCGCCGTCCTTGCAGACGCCGGCGATCTCCTTGCCGTCGTCGCTGCGCCCCTGGACCCTGCCGGGGGCGATGGTGGTCGTGGCGTGGGCGCCGACGCGCTGGTTGGGCGTGTTGCCGGAGGCGACCATGAACGTGGTGGCCGTCTCGTTCTTGATGCGGCAGCTCGCCAGGGCGGGCGCCGCGCCGAGCAGCAGGAGGCCGCCGGCCAGGATGCTGGTGGTACGCATGTCCGGGTTGGTGCCGCGCGGGGTCCGGTTTCGTCAGGCGACGTCCGCCCCGCGGCGCCCGGCCGCGCCGGCTCAGCTGCGGGCGCTGTAGAGCGCGACCAGCGCGGCCCCGATCGCCTGCGACAGCTCGCCGAGCGTCGACGGCAGGATGCGCACCCGGTCCCGCTGCACCGGCCAGAGGTGCGGCCGCGCCGTCTCGCCCACGATCCGGAGGTAGCGCTCGCGGAAGGCCTCGGTGGTGCTCTCCGGATCCATGAGCCCGCCGCCGATGACCACGAACTCCGGATCGAGCGC
>DASZVW010000328.1:0-6212 GCA_035546895.1 Polyangia bacterium | reverse complement strand
GCCAGCGCCGCCGCCACCGCCATGCGTCCCCACAGCCGTGCCATCGCCTCATGATGACGGCCCCCGCCCCCGCTGTCCACCGGTCCGCGCCTCGCATTCCGCGCGGCGCGCCGGACGTCATCCGCCCGGCGGATCGAAGTGCCGCGGCGCGCGCTCGCCCGGGTGGGCGGGCAGCTCCTCGACGAAGCCGTCGTCGAGGTAGCAGTAGCCCCAGCTCTCGTCCGGCTCGTACGAGCGGATGACCGGGTGCTCGGCGCGGCGGGCGTGCTTGGTGGCGTGGCGGCCGGGCGAGCTGTCGCAGCAGCCGACGTGGCCGCAGCCGAGGCAGAGCCGCAGGTGGACCCAGACGCCGCGGGTGGCCAGGCACTCGGCGCACCCGGGTCCGCTGGGCGTCACCGCCTGGTGCGCCGCCGCCGCCGTCAGATGCGCGCAGGTTCCGTCCATCCCGGGAGCCCTCCGTTCCGTTCGAGGTGGGCGCGGTCCCAGTGCGCGAGGTCGGCCGCCGCCGCGTAGGTGCTGTCGAGAAAAGCCAGCACCTCGGCCGACGGGTCGGGCGCCGCGCGCACCGCCGCGTAAGGGAGAATGAACTCGCCGAGCCCGGCGTGGTAGCGCGCCGCCGCCGGGCGGACCGGCGCCGAGGAGAACCCCGCCGGCTCGGGGTAGGCGTAGGCGTAGAACGCCGCCTCCGGGAACCGGGCGTCGCCGGGCCAGAAGCCGGCGCTGCTCACCTCCTCGGCGTAGGCCTCCTGCATCACCCGATCGCTCACGTGCGGGATGCCGCCCGGGTGGCGCGGCGCCGGGCGCCCCGAGAAGCGGGTGGCCGCCAGGTCGAAGGCGCCCCAGAAGAGATGGACCGGGCTGGCCTTCCCCACGAACCGCCCGCGGAACGCCTCGAGCAGCCGATCGGCCTGGATGAGCGCCCGGAAGAAGCGGTTCGCCCAGCCGGGATCGTAGCCGCAGGGGCGCGGGTCGCTGTCGAGGCGGACCAGCTCGGGGATCTCGACCGCCACCGGCGAGATGGCGAGCGGGACGTCGAGGCTGGCCAGGCAGCGGCGGTAGCGGGCGTAGAACTCGGACAGCGGCTGATCGCCGAGGCTCATCGAGGCCATCGCGCCGTCGCTGGTGCGGGCGACCAGCCGGTGATCGACGAAGTCGAGCTCGACGTCGAGCAGGCGGTCGCCGACCGGCATCGCCGCGCTGCCGAGCCCGCGGGCGGTCAGGGTGAGCGCCGCCTGCCACCACTGGTTCACCATCGGACAGAGCGCCAGCCGCGTCTTGCCGACCACCTGCCCCCAGAGGAGCAGCGTCCGGCTGGTCTCCGCCCCGCGGCCGACGTCGAGGCGCGGCCACGGATCCCGGATGTCGTCGTCGCCCCGCGCGTCCATGGCGACGGTCAATGTTCATCCGCCGGGGCGGGTGTCAACGACCGCGCCGGCGTTTTACGTCAGGCCCGGCGCCCACGGACGGGCGCGCTCACGTAGCGCTCGCCGGTGTCGGGGAGCACCGTCACCACGGTCTTGCCGGGGCCGAGCGCGCGGGCGACGTCGAGCGCCACCTTCACCGCGGCGCCCGCGGAGATCCCGACCAGCAGCCCCTCGCGGCGCGCCAGCTCCAGCCGGGTCGCCTCCGCCTCCTCCTCGCCGACGCGGCGGACCTCGGTGAGCTGCGCGCGATCGAGGATCTCGGGGATGAACCCGGCGCCTATCCCCTGGATGCGGTGCGGGCCGGGCGGGCCGCCCGAGAGGACCGCGCTGCGGCTCGGCTCGACGGCGACGAGCGCCACCTCGGGCCGCCGCGCGCGCAGCGCCTGCCCGACGCCGGTGATGGTGCCGCCGGTGCCGACGCCGGCCACGAAGGCGTCGGGCGCGCGGCCGCCGAGCTGGGCCAGGATCTCGGGGCCGGTGGTGGTGCGGTGGACCACCGTGTTGATCGGGTTCTTGAACTGCTCCGGCATGAAGGCATCCGGGTCGGCGGCGGCGATGGCGGCCGCCTTCTCGACCGCGCCGCGCATGACCCGCTCGGCCGGCGTCAGGTGCAGCTCGGCGCCGTACGCGCGCAAGAGCTCCATCCGCTCGGCCGACATGTTCTCCGGCATGGTGAGGATGAGGCGGTACCCCTTGACCGCCGCCACCAGCGCCAGGCCGATGCCGGTGTTCCCCGAGGTCGCCTCCACGATCACCGAGCGCCCGGGGCGGAGCCGCCCCTCGCGCTCCGCCGCCTCGACCATCGCCAGCGCGGTGCGGTCCTTGACCGAGCCGCCGGGGTTCAGCTGCTCGCACTTGCAGAGGATCTCCGCCACGCCGGCCTCCGCGAGCCGGTGCAGCCGCACGAGGGGCGTGTTCCCGATCCGGCCGAGGATGTCGTCGTCGACGCGCGGGCGCTGCTCGGCGGGGGCGCTCATCAGATGAAGTACATCGTCGAGGGCTGGGCGGCGCGGCGCACGCCGGCCGCCTCGGCGCGGGTGACGAAGTCGGCCAGCGTGGCGTGCTCGAGCACGTCGATGAGCCGCCCGCCCACCTCGCCCCAGACCAGCGCGGGGACGTCGGCCTCCGCCCCGCCCCGCCCCGCGCCCGCCTCGCCGACGACGCCCAGCAGCTCCTCCAGCGGGCCGCGCACCGCGCGCAGCACGTCGGCGAGCGAGATCTCCGCCGGCGGCCGCGCCAGCGCGTAGCCGCCGCGCGGCCCGCGGCGCGCCTCGACGAGCCCCGCCCGCCGCAGGTCCTGCAGGATCTGCTCGAGGAAGCGGAGCGGGATCTTCTGCGCCTCGGCGATCTCCTTGGCCTGCGTCGCCTCGCCCTGGCGGTGGAACGCCAGGTCGTAGAGGGCGCGGATCGCGTAGCGGGTGCGGGTGGTGACGCGCATGTCGATCACCCAGGGAGGCCGCTCATATCTGGTAGTCCTCGAGGAAGACCTTGGCCTCGCGCGGGTTGGCCATCACCAGGTCCCCCTCGGCGATGGCCAGCGCCTGCGCCTCGGCCTTGGGCATCTCCACCGTCAGCGGCGCGCCGTCGGAGAGCTTGAGCGAGACCTTGACCGTCCCCCCCAGCCAGGCCATCCGCTCGACGCGCGCCACCGAGACCTGCGGCGCGCCGGCCGCCGCCTTGGTCAGCGCCACGTCGTGCGGCCGGACATAGGCGTTGACCGCCGCGCCGTCGGGGGCGCCGCCGTCGCCGGCGAGCTGGACGGCGAGCGCGCCCAGGCTGACCCGCCCGTCGACCACCTGCCCGCGCAGCACGTTGGCGCCGCCCACGAACGCCGCCACGAACGGCGTGGCCGGGCGGTCGTAGACCTCGCGCACGCTCCCGGTCTGGGCCACCCGCCCCTCGTGCATGACCACGATCTGGTCGGAGACCTCCATCGCCTCGGCCTGATCGTGCGTCACCAGCAGCGTGGTCACCTGCCGCTCGCCGTGCAGGCGCCGCAGCCAGTCGCGCAGCTCGACCCGCACCTGGGCGTCGAGCGCGCCGAACGGCTCGTCGAGCAGCAGCACCTGGGGCTCGATGGCCAGCGCGCGCGCGAACGCCACCCGCTGCCGCTGCCCGCCCGAGAGCTCCGCCGGGTAGCGCCCGCCGAGCCCCTCGAGCTGCACCAGCGACATCAACTCGGCGACCTTGCGGCGGCGCTCGTCCTTGGGGACCTTGCGGACACCGAGCCCGAAGGCGACGTTGGCCTCCACGGTCATGTGCTTGAAGAGGGCGTAGCTCTGGAAGACGAACCCCAGGCCGCGCTTCTGCGCCGGCAGCCGGGTGACCTCGGCGTCGCCGAACAGCACCTGGCCGGCGTCGGGCCGCTCGAGCCCGGCCACCATCCGCAGCACCGTCGACTTCCCCGACCCCGAGGGGCCGAGCAGCGTGGTGATGCCGCCGGTCGGCGCCACGAACGAGACGTCGGCCACCGCCGGCGTCCCGCCCGCCGTGAAGCGCTTGGTGAGGTTCCGAACCGTGAGGCTCATTCGCCGCTAGCGAACCTCCGCTACGCCGCGCACTCGCCTTCCATCTCGATCACCTCGAACGCCTTCTTGTCGCCGAGGTCGATGAAGTCGTCGGCCGTGGCGTTCGTGGCGTCCATCTCGGTCAGGTCCTTGATCTTGGCGGTGACCTTGGCCGGCTCGATCCGCGAGAAGAACGACAGCGGCGTCTCGCCCGGCTGCTTCTCGGCGGCGTACATCTCGACCAGCCGCTCGAGCGCCTGCGGCACGCGGCGCGCCGGCACCTTGCCGGCGATGCGCCCGAACTTCGGCCCGTCCTCGGCGAACCCGCCGCCGACGAAGACGAAGTACTGCGGCACCGGCTTGCCGTCGATCTTGCGCATCCCCCCCTGAAGGCCGATCGGCGAGCTGTAGTGCTGGCCGCAGCCGTTGGGACAGCCGGAGATCTTGATGTCCAGCCCCGGCGCCTTGGCCACCAGGTCGGGGCGGGCGTCGAAGTGCTCGGTCAGCATGGCGCCGATGGCCTTCGAGTTGGTGACGGCGATCTTGCAGCTCGAGGCGCCCGGGCACGACAGCACGTCGGCCAGGGTCATGGCCCCCGCCTGCCCGAGCCCGATGGCCACGAGCTCGCGGTGCAGCTCGGCCACCCGCCAGGTGGGCACGAACCGCATCACCAGGTTCTGCTCGTTGGTCGAGCGGATCTCCCCCTCGCCGAACTTGGTGCAGAGGCCCGCCAGCGCGCGGAACTGCGCCGGATTGATGTCCCCCTTGGGCACCCGCACGATCACCGCCGAGTAGCCGGCCTGCTTCTGCGCGCGCACGTTGGTCTTCTCGAACGCCGCGAGCTCCGGCAGCGGCTCGACCGGCGTCCCCGGCTCGGGGACCGCGCGCGGCGCGGGCGCCGGCGCGACCGCCAGCGGCCGCCCGCCCTCGGCCTTCACCGCCGCCAGGTCCTTGCGGTACTCCTCGATGAACGCCGGCACGCCCAGCTTCTGGACCACCCACTTGATGCGGGCCTTGTGCTTGTCCTTGCGGTTGCCGGTCCGGTGGAAGGTCCGCACCACGGCCTCCGACACCTCCAGCACCTCGGTGACCGGCAGGAAGTCATGCACCAGGATGGCCGCCTTGCGCAGCGTCGACAGGCCGCCGCCCATGTAGACCTTGAACCCGGGGTTCCCCTGGGCGTCGACGGTGGAGAGGAAGCCGAGGTCGTTGATCTGCGCCTGGATGTCGTCGTAGCCGCAGCAGCCGCCGAAGGCGATCTTGAACTTGCGCGGCAGCGCCGAGGAGAAGGGCCCGCGCAAGAGGTGCCGGGTGACCGCCTCCGCGTACGGCGTGACGTCGAACGGCTCGTGCGAGGCCACGCCGGCGAACGGGCAGCCGGTGATGTTGCGGACCGAGTTGCCGCACGCCTCGCGCGTGGTGAGGCCCACGTCGGCCGCCGTCTGCAGCGCCTTCTCGGCGTCCGCCTCTTTCACGAAGTGGAGCTGGATGTTCTGCCGGGTGGTGATGTGGCCGACGCCGCTGCCGGCCCACTTCTCGGCGATGGTCGCCAGCGCCTCGAGCTGGGCCGCGCTCGCCACCCCCTGCGGCAGCTTGACGCGGATCATGTAGACGCCTTCCTGGCGCTGGCCGTAGGTGCCGTTGATGAGGCGGAAGGCGCGCCACTCGTCGGGCGTGATGTCCCCCTGCTCGAACCGCTCGAGCATGTCGACGAAGGCGTCGATGTCCTCCTGCTCGGCGAAGCTGGGACGGCCCGCGCCGTCGGGAATGAAGTCAACGACCGGATTCGCGCTCATGCTCCTTGCTCCCCTCGATTTGTCTCGACTGACACGGCCGGCGCGAGCTCGGACGCGAGCTCCGTCGCCAGGCCGACGACTTGACCGATGACCAACATCCCCGGCGCCGACGCCGAGGCGGCCGGGATCTCCGCGGCGCCGAGGGCGCCGAGCGGACCGACCCAGCGCCAGCTCTCGGGCGTGGCCGCGCCGACCACGATGGCGGCCGGCGTCTCGGCCGACCACCCGCGCGCCAGCAGCCGCGCCGCGATCGCCCCCCGCTGGCGCAGCCCCATCATCGCCACCACCGTCGCGCTCCCCGGCGGCAGACCGTCGAGGATCGGGGCGTAGGTCTCCTCGTGATGCCCGGTCACCACCAGGAAGCTGGAGGCCAGGCCCCGGTGGGTGACCGGGATGCCGGCCAGCGCCGGCGCCGCCACCGCCGTCGACACGCCGGGGACGATCTCGAACGGCACCCCGGCGCGGACCAGCGCCAGCGCCTCCTC
>DASZVW010000327.1:0-3173 GCA_035546895.1 Polyangia bacterium | reverse complement strand
CCCGCTGGCGCACGCCGGCGGCGACCAGCCGTACGACACCCCCTGGGAGGAGCTGGCCGCCGCCTACGAGGCGCTCCCCGCCGAGGACGCCGACGACCGCTGGGTCTACCTGCGCAAGATCGCCGAGGTCTGGGAGAAGGGGCAGCACGACGTCGACCGCGCGCTCGTCGCGCTGGAGCGCGCCTTCCGGCTCGACATCACCGACGTCGAGGTGCGCGCCGAGCTGGAGCGGATCGGCGAGCAGTACGGCAAGTGGGAGCGCGTGGCGGAGATCTACCTGGGGGCCATCGACGAGTTCGGGCCCATCGAGACCGCGGTGACGCTGCACCACGACGCCGCGCGCGTGCGCGAGCGCCTGGGCGAGACCGCGCGCGCCGAGGAGCTCTACCGCGCCATCCTCCGCCTCCGCTCCGACGATCCGGTGGCCATCCGGCGGGTCGAGGAGATCTGCCGCGAGGGGCAGCGCTGGGAGGACCTGGCCAACATCCTCGAGCAGCGGACCGGCAGCCCGACGGAGTCGCTGCCGCAGGGGCCCGAGCGCCGCGCCCGCCTGCGCGAGCTGGCCGGCCTCTACGAAGAGCGGCTCGAGCGGCCGTACGAGGCGATCGACACGCTGGAGCGCCTGCTGCGGGAGTCCTCCGACGAGGAGCGCGGGGCGGCCGAGCCGCCGCCCGCCGAGGAGACGCTGGCGGCGCACGAGGCGCTGACCCGGCTCTACTCGCGCGTAGGCCTGTGGGCCAAGGTGGTCGAGAGCCTGCAGGCGCGCGCCGAGCTGACCGCCGACAAGGACCAGGCGCGCGCGCTGCGCCTCGAGGTGGCGGCGGTGTACGAGAAGGAGCTGGCCCTCCCCGACCGCGCCGTCGAGGCCTACGAGTCGGTGCTGGCCGAGATCCCCGACGACGCCCAGGCGCTGGAGGCGCTCGATCGGCTGCACGAGGCGGCCGGGCGGTTCGACGACCTGCAGGAGACGCTGCAGCGGCGCGCCGCGCTCGCCAAGGGGCCGGAGAAGATCGACCTGGTCCGCCGGCGGGTGAAGATCCTGCAGGACCGCCTCAACAACCCGGAGGCGGCGGCCGGCGCGCTGCGCGACCTCGGCTCGGAGGCGATCGCCGACGACGACCTCCTGGCGGTGCTGCTGCGCAACCTGCGGCGGGCCGGTCTGGCGCACGAGGCGGCGCGCGCGCTCACCCAGCGCATCGACCTCGAGAAGGGGCGCAAGGGGAAGAAGGACGGCGGCCCCAACATGGCGCGCATCGCCGAGCTGAACCTGGAGCTGTCGCTGCTCAAGCTCGACGACCTCAACGATCCGGCGGCGGCCCGCAAGGAGGTCGAGGCCGCGCTGCAGGCGGCGCCCGACAACCCGGCGGCGCTCGGCGCCCTGGCCCGGCTGCACCTCAAGGCCAACGACTTCGCCGCCTACTCGGCGGTGCGGGTGCGCGAGGCCAAGGCGCTCACCGGCAAGCCGGAGGCGGTGGAGGCGCTGCTCGACGCCGGGCGCGTCTACCGCGAGCAGCTCAACGATCCGGCCAAGGCGCGCGACGCCTTCGAGGCGGCGCTGCGCGAGGATCCCGACAACGCCGAGGCGCTGCACGCGCTCGCGGCGGTCCTGTCGTCGGAGGCCAACTGGGAGGAGGCGCGGCGGGTGCTGGCGCGGCAGCTGGAGATCACCAGCGACCCGAACGCGCGCGCGGCGGTGCTGAGCGATCTGGCGCGCGTGGCCTGGGAGGGGGCGGGCGACGCCGCCCTTGCGCAGCGCCACCTCGACGAGGCGCTCTCGCTGGTCCCCGACCACCTCCCCGCGATCCTGGAGATCGCCGACATCTACTACAAAGAGGGGCAGTGGGAGCAGGCGGAGAAGCGCCTCAGCGAGGCGGTGCGCCGGCTCCGCAACCAGCCCCAGCAGGCGGCCAAGCTGTTCCAGCGGCTCGCCGAGGTGCACGAGAAGACCGGCAAGCTCGACGAGGCCTACCGCCAGCTCATCGAGGCGGACAAGATGGGGCCCGGGCAGCTCCTCACCAAGCTGTCGATGGGCGAGAACCGCTTCCGCGCCGGCAAGTGGCGCGAAGCGGCCATGCACCTGGGCGCGCTGGGCGACCACCCCGACGCCGCCACCTACCCCGACGAGGTGGCGGACGCGCTGGCCCACGCCGCCCAGGCGGAGATCAAGCTGCGCCGCCCCGAGCGGGCCATCGAGCTCTACGAGGCGGCGCTCGGCCTGCGCGCCGGCCACCGGGCCTCGCTGCGCGCCCTCGCCGACCTGGCGCTCGAGCGCGGCGAGCGGGAGAAGGCGGCCAGCTACCTGCGCCGCCTGTCCGACGAGTCGTCCGATCGGAGCGAGCGCGCGCAGACGCTGGAGCAGCTCGGCGATCTCTACGTCGAGCTCGACGACGAGGAGCAGGCGCTCAAGGCCTACGCCGACGCCCACAAGGCCTCGGCGGCCCCCTCGGAGGAGCAGGTCGGCCTGCTCGAGAAGACGCTCAAGCTGCAGCGGGCCCGCGGCGACTCGGAGGGCGCGGCCGAGACCTCGGCGCTGCTCATCGATCTGGTCAAGGACCCCAAGGAGCGCGCCGAGCGCCGGCGCGACGCCGCCCTCCTGCTGGCCGAGCGCGGCGAGATCAAGGAGGCCGCCGGCCTGCTCGACCAGGCGCTCGGCGAGGATCCCCGCGACGAGGCGGCGCTGTCGGCGCTGTGCGACCTCGGCGATCAGCTCCCCCCCAGCTTCGGTCTGGCCGAGAAGCTGGCCCGCGCGCTCGCCGAGCTGCCCGAGCCGGCCGACCAGGCCGCCGCCCGCACGCGCCGCGCGCGGCTCTGGCAGCGCCGCGGCGAGCTGCTGCGGGCCCGCGACCCCCGGGGCGCCATGGCCGCTTTCGAGCAGGTGGTGGCGCTGACCCCCGATCAGCTCCCGGCGCGCGAGGCGCTGGCCGCGCTCTACGGCGACGACGCCGAGCACGAGGAGGCGGCGATCGAGAACCACAAGCAGCTCCTGGAGGCGGACATCACCCGCTCCTCCTCGCTGCGCGCGCTGGCCGCCATCTACACGCGCCGGGGCCTGGCCGACCGCGCCCACTGCTGCCACGAGCTGCTGGCGCTCCTGGGGACGGCCACCCCGGCGGAGCTGGCCTACCTGCGCGCCAACCCGGCCCCCGAGCTGAAGCCCGACGACCCCTACGCGG
>DASZVW010000326.1:0-1997 GCA_035546895.1 Polyangia bacterium | reverse complement strand
CGGCAACGGCCATCTCAACGTCGCCCCGTACGGCTTCGTACGCGACCCGAAGACGTATCGGCTGACCGAAGATCCTGAAGCGTGGCGAGGGATTCTCCGCGCGTTCGAGCTTGCGGACATCGGCCTTGGGGCCGGCGGCGTCGGCCTCAGCGCATCGAAGATCGCCGAGCAGCTCGCCGCCGAACGATTCGAGTTCGACCACGATCGCGTCCGAACGATCCTCAAAGACCCGATCTACGCGACTGGCGAATGGACGGTGAAGATCGGCGAGATCGACGTTCCGCAGACCCCCGTTGAGCTCGTGAACCCGGTTCCGCTCGACAGGTTCCAGCGTGTGCAGGACTGGATGGCGCTCCGCAGCGGAGGCGATGAGAACACACCGCTCGGCGACTATCTGTTCAACTGCGTCGAGACGGTGCACAAGCGCTGCATGGATCTCACCGGCGGCGTCCAGAACCGACCGATCCGCGTGCGCGGCTACAACCTCAAGCACCTGAAGAGGCAGAAGATGCGCCACTACCCCGTGACGCCGGAATGCTGCAAAGGCGAAGGCCGAGGCAAGGCGGGCGCTTGGGAGTGGGATCGGGAGCTGCTCGAGCGTCCTGTGGTCGAGGAGCTGCGCAAGCTCGCGACCCATCCGGAGATCCTGCGGCAGGCGCAGCTTGCCGAACAGCACGACATCGCGCGGACGAGCGCACGCCTGACACGAGACCAGCGCGAAGATCTTCAGCGGCAACTCGACGCGCTTGTCCAGGAGCGCGAAGCGGCCGCAGATCGCTGGGTGTCGTCGATCATGCCGGGCAAGACACCTGACTACAGCGACTACGAGCGAATCGACAAGAGCTTCACGAAGCAGATCGACGCGCTGCAGCGGCGCCTCGACAACGACCGCGCGATGGCTGAAGCCGAAAGAGAGACCCCGGATCTTCAGGCAAGCCATGAAGATCGGCTCGCCGCATTTCTCGAGATCCTCACCGTCGACCGGCCCGAGGACGCTCGCATGAAAGCGCTGCGGGCGCGACTCTTCTCGCTCATCGTCAGCCGTCTCATCATTGACGACGAGGGCGAAGGCCCGATCACGATCACGGTGGAGGGCGTGCTGGTGCCGCCGGGATCGCCGGCGGAGGTCGCGAATCCGCTACATGCCGCAGGAGACTTCCTGGACCGCTATGTCCGTGAGAAGAACGGGCACAAAGGGCTCGAGGAGCGGGCGCTCGAACGGGCGGAGAAGGTGAAAACCGACTTCGAGTCGTCCCACTCCAAGTCGGTTTCCACCGTCTTGCTGGACCTGCCGAAGATCCCGACAAAGCAAGAGTGGCGCCGCCTTCGCCGCGCTTCGCTTGCCAACAAGAACTGGAACCGCGGTCGAAGGCAGCGCGATGACGGCGGAACGCTCGTGTGGCGTAGCGGAGTATCGCTGCCTGTCGACGCAGTGGCCGCCGTCCCGCTGAACGTTGCCGAGCGCTTGGTGCTCGCTGCGCTTGCACAGCATCCGGTCCTTTCGACTTCAAGCCTTCTGGAGTTGGACACAGAGGAGGTTCTACGGGAGACGTCGATCAAGGTGGCCGCGCTTTCGCTTGTCGAGCGCGGCTGGGCGCTCTCGGTCATGGCAAGCGGCGGGAATGGGCTAGAGCGGATCTTCGCCCTCGCCGACGGCTGCCCGGTCATGGGTATCCCCGGTGATCTGCCGGGCCTACCCGCCGGAGTCCCGACCGCGCTCCGAGCCGCCGAGACTGAGCTGATGCCGGGCGCGGACGTTCCGGCTCGGCGGAGGGCGCAGCAGCGACGGCGCGAGGAAGCGATCCTTCGCGCGCGCGAGGGCTCGCACAGTGTCGACGACGCCATGCGTCTCATGGACGTAGGCGTGCCCGAGCTCATGGCCGGCCTCGCTGCCGGGTTGTTCATCGCGGTCGCGATGCCCGACGGCGAGGTTCGTTTCCCAAGCTGGCAGTTCGACGCTGCAGGCGCCGTGCGGCCAACCACTGCCCCGGTCCTCG
>DASZVW010000325.1:0-3201 GCA_035546895.1 Polyangia bacterium | reverse complement strand
AACGGGCGGCGGCGCGGGGACGGGCGCGACCGGAACGGGCGGCGGCGCGGGGACGGGCGCGACCGGGACGGGCGGCGGCGCGGGGGCCGGCGGGGCTGGCGGCGCACTGGCCTGCGGCGACGCCACGGGAACGGGCGACGCGTGCAACACGATCGTTGGTTCCGCGACCGGCCCCTGCGTGGTGACCACCATGTCCGCGGACACGACGCCTACCGCGGCGGGCGGCTCGGTGTCGAGCGGTACCTACCAGCTGACGGCGAGCACGTACTATGGCACGCTGCCCGACGGCGCGGCGAGCAGCGACGGCGACTTCGGAACTCACCGGGAGACGTTCCTGGTCTACGTCCAGACGGCGACCTCGTTCAACCTCGATCAGTTTCAGGCTGACGGGACCCGGACCGACGTCGACCAGGGAGCGGTTACGATCTCTGGGACCAGCCTGACATACACCCAGACCTGCCCGGCGCCCGGTGACGGCGGTGCTGGCGGCGGCACGGTCGGCTACACGGCGACCAGCTCGAGCCTGACTTTGATCATCCCCAAGGGAAGCGGGATGCTGGTCAAGGTCTACACCAAGACCAGCTGAACTCTCACGAGCGGATAGCCGCTCTCGCCTCGCGTTGCCCCGGTGTACGACTCGCCAGGCGGCCCGATTCTCCAGGGAGTCGGGCACTCGAATCGTCGTGCCATCCAGCCCGTAGAGCGACAGACCACGCCATTTTCGAACGTCGGCGCTGTGCTTCGCCCATTCCGCGGTCGTTGTCGCGAAGAGGGCGGTCCGTACCCAGCGACCGAGGCTCGAGACTCGTCGAGATCCACCGCCGGTAACCTCCGGCGCGCCATCACGATCTCGGCTGATCGGCGTTGGCGCTAGCCGAATGTGCCCAGGACCATCTGCATTTTGCGAAGGCCATCCGAGATGTTCTCCTGAGGTTGGCTATCGGCACCCGAGGGTGATCGTCGAGCAATTCGTTTCGACGCAGCTATCGCCCGTGAAACAGGCAAAGCCATTGCCGCAGGCGGTACATGCTTCGGTCTGCACTCCGCAGTAGATGTCCGGAAAATTTACGAAGGTGGCGAAGCTATTGTCGGAGCTGCAGTCGGGGCAGGCAAAAAATGTCGGGCAACTCACTTGTTGAGCTGACTGCTCGACGACGCCGCTGCAATCATAGTCCCAGGTAATGTCACAAACCCCTCCTGCGCTAGCAGTTTGATACCCGGCCCCGGGATGTATCAGCTTGGAAACCGCCAGGTGCGCGGGGTCGTCGCAACAGTCGCCATTTTGAGTGGTGTAGCCGACAGGAGGGGCGATCCCACAAAAGCCGACCGCTCCTCCGCTGCCGTAGCCGTCGCCATCTTGATCCAAGTAGAACGCCGTGCAGGCAGCAGATGCGCACTGAGATCCGAGCGAGCACATCTGCCCATCGTTAAGCAGGCACTTGGACCCGACGCAGGTCTGTGTCGTCGTATTGCAGGCGGGGCTGCACGTGGGTTCGGCTCCGCCCGTTCCGTCGCCGCCTCTACCCGCACCGCCTGCCACGCCGGCGACGCCACCCATACCAGCTCCTCCGTCGGGGGAGCTCGTACCAGCGGTACCTGCCACCCCCACTCCCGCGCCTCCGCCGGCGAGTCCGCCTTGGCCACTTATTGCGGCGTTGCCCGCGTCACCAGCGCTGTTCGTACCCCCAATACCGCCGTGGCCGATCCCGCTGGCGGCGCCAGTCTGGCCGCCACCTGCGCCAGCCGATCCCATATAGCCCTCGATTGGTCTCGTGGGGCAGCCTAGAGAGCCGAGAATCAAAGGAGCGACGATGCAGAACACGCAGGATTTGGTCATGGCCCCGGCTTTTCGGGCGGAACCGTAGATTCGTTGCGCGAACGCATCAAGCCTTCTGGCCGGGCGCGGCGGACGTCCAGCTCACCCCAACTGCCAACCGGTTCCAGTCGGGCGGCATCCTGGTACGCGTCCATGCGAAGGTTGACGGGCTAGCTACGTGGCCGGCGCCGCGGGCGCCGGCGCCGCCGTCCCCTTGCGGTAGCGGGCGAGGTAGCTCTCGGTCGCGCGGTGGGCGTCGAGGCGCAGCGCCCGCGCGTACTCCATCACGTAACCGCGCACGTAGACGGCGGCCGGCATGTCGGAGAAGCGCTCGTCCTCGATGGCCCGCAGGTAGCGCTCGCTGATCTTGGTGCGCTGCGAGATGTCGCCGAGCTCGATCCCCCGGGTCTGGCGGATCTTGCGCAGCAGCTCACCGGTCACCTCGGCGGCGGGATCGACCGCCAGGTCCGAGCTCTCGGTCCGCTCCTCGGTCGCCAGCGGCGCCGGCGTGCGGCGCCCGGCGTTGGCCGCCGCCCGCACCGCGCGCGCCAGGTCCGCCTCGGGGAGCGCCAGGTCGTAGAGGCGCCGGCGGTCGGGCGCGAACAGCGTGTCGTGCGCGGCGTTGACCCGGGCATGCAGGTCGGCCAGCTCGTGCTCCTCGTAGAGGCCGGCGATCACCAGCGACCCGGTGGCGTAGATGTCCTTGATCGCCCGGTAGGCGCGCCGCACCTCCTCGTCGCTGACGCCGGGCTCGGTCTCCAGGATCTCGTAGTAGGTCTGCTCCTCCTCGAGGCGCAGCGGGCCGACGGGCGGGCGGTCGCGGTCGTTCTCCAGCGACAGGATCCGCCGCCCCAGGCGCTCGATGTTCTTCGAGGCCTTCCCCTCGGGATACTCGGCGACCAGCGAGCGGTGGCGCCGCGCCGCCAGCCAGACCGTCTCGTCCGACTCGACGTGGCCGAGGTAGTCGAAGGCGTGGCCGAGCCGCCGCCGCGCCGCGGAGGCGATCCAGGTGCCGAGCTTGAGGTCCTGCACCGTCCGCGTCTGGTTCACCACGAAGGTCGGCCGGTAGCGGCGGATCTCCTGCTCCAGCTTGTCGCTGGGGGCGCCGGCCTGGCGCACGCCGCGGTAGAGATCGAGCGCCGCCGGGGGCGGCCCGACGGCGTTGCTCACCAGCCGGTCGAGCCCGCGCACGGTCCGCAGCCGGCGGACGAAGGCGCTCTTGGCGAAGCGGTAGAGGGCGTCGATCGAGGCCGGGTCGGGGAGGGTGACCAGCACCGGGACGTCGGCCCCCAGCCAGAGATCGAGCGTCAGCGTCGAGTCGGCCGGTCCCAGGTCGGCCACCACGTAGTCGACGTCCAGCGCGGCGATGGCGGCCAGCGTCCCCT
>DASZVW010000324.1:0-4599 GCA_035546895.1 Polyangia bacterium | reverse complement strand
GCGCCGCTGGCCGTCCCCGGGACCTGCGCGGTCGCGCGCGACACCCGGTCGCCCGCCGGCGGACGCGCCGTGGTCGTCTCCGCGCGCGGGCACGCGCCGCGGACGATCGGCGCGGCGTTCGGTGCAGGCCTGGCCGGACTTCCGCTCCCGTGATCGGGCCGCATTTTAGGTAACGAAAGGAGCAGAAAAATTGCGAAGCACCACAGGTGGGATACTGTACGACCATGTCGGCAACACATCGCACCCTCTGGATCGTTCCGGCTGTCGTGGTCGCCTCCTGGCTGGCGGTCCGCTCGCTGGCCGCGCTCCCCGCCTACGAGATGGACGACCCGCCGGTGGCGACCACCTCGCCGCAGATCGCGGACCCCGTGCTGGCCGAGATGATCTCGCGCTTCGCGCACCAGGCGCGCGCCGGCCGCCGGTAACCCTCGCCGGAGCGCGGCCGTGACCCTCTGTCTGGTGACGGGCGGGGCGGGGTTCATCGGCTCGTCGCTGGCCCGGGCGCTGCTCGCGCGCGGCGACCGCGTGCGGGTCATCGACAACTTCTCCTCGGGCAAGCGCGAGAACCTGGCCGACCTCCTCGACCGCGTGGAGCTCGTCGAGGGCGACATCCTCGACGATCGCGCGCTCGGGCGGGCGATAGAGGGGGCCGAGCTGGTCTTCCACCTGGCCGCCATCCCCTCGGTGCCGAAGTCGATGGCCGAGCCGATCGAGAACCACGCGGCCAACGCCACCGGCACGCTGCGGGTGCTCGAGCAGGCGCGGCGGGCGCAGGTCCGCCGGCTGGTCTACGCGGCCTCCTCGGCCGCCTACGGCGACGACCCGGCGCTCCCCAAGGTGGAGACGATGCCGCCGGCGCCGATCTCCCCCTACGGCGGCTCGAAGCTGGCCGGCGAGCAGTACGCGCAGATCTACGCGCGCGCCTACGGCCTGGAGACCGTCTGCCTCCGCTACTTCAACGTGTTCGGGCCGCGCCAGGACCCGGCCTCCGAGTACGCGGCGGTGATCCCCAAGTTCATCACCGCGGCGCTGGCGGGCAAGCAGCCGCGCATCTTCGGCGACGGGTCGCAGTCGCGCGACTTCTGCTACATCGACAACGTGGTGGAGGCGAACTTCAAGGCCGCGGCGGCCGACGCCCGCGCCGTCTCGGGGCGGGTGTTCAACATCGCCTGCGGCCAGGCCACCGATCTGAACCGGGTGGTGGCCCTCATCGGCGACCACCTGGGGAGGAAGATCGCCGCCATCTACGAGGACGAGCGGGCCGGCGACATCAAGCACTCCTGGGCCGACATCTCGGCGGCCCGCGAGCGCCTCGGCTACACGGCGGCGGTCTCGTTCGCCGAGGGCCTCGGACGCACCATCGACTGGTATAAAACGAAGGCGTGAGCCTCCTGTCGATGACCGGGTTCGGGCGCGGGTCGGCGGACGCCGGCGAGCGGCGCCTGCGGGTCGAGATCCGCTCGGTGAACCACCGGGGCCTCGACCTCAAGATCCGCAGCAGCGAGCCCGACGCCTACTGCGACGCCGAGATCGCCCGCGCCGTCCGCGCCGCCGTCGAGCGGGGCGCCGTCATCGTGCAGATCCGCGACGAGTCGGCCGCCGGCTCGGCGGGGATCGACGAGCCGCGGGTGCGCGCGCTCCACGGCGTGCTCGAGCGGCTGCGGCAGGAGCTGGAGATCGAGGAGCCGGTCACCCTGGGGACCATCGGCGCCTTCCTGGGCGCCAGCCAGGGGGGCGAGCTGGCGGGCGAGGCGCTCTGGGAGGCGCTGCGGCCGGCGGTGGCGGCGGCGCTCGAGGAGCTGGCGGCCGTGCGGGCGCGCGAAGGGGCGGCGCTGGCGGCCGACCTGGGCGCGCGCCGGGCGCGGCTCCTCGAGCTGGCCGCCGGGCTGCGGGCGCGGGCCGCCGTGCTGCCCACGCGGTTCGCCCAGCGGCTCCAGGAGCGGCTCGGCGAGCACGGCCAGCGGTTGGCGATCGATCCGGCCCGGCTGGCGCAGGAGGTGGCGCTGATGGCCGAGCGCCTCGACGTCTCCGAGGAGCTGGTCCGCCTCGACACCCACCTCGGCCACCTGGGGGAGATCCTCAAGGGGGGCGGCCCCGTCGGGCGCAAGCTCGACTTCGTGATCCAGGAGATCGGCCGCGAGCTGAACACGGTCGCCTCCAAGGCCCAGGACGCCGAGATGGCGGCGCTGGTGATCGACGCCAAGGCGGAGCTGGAGAAGCTGCGCGAGCAGGCCCAGAACGTCGAGTGAGCGGGCGAAGCTCGGCCGTCGCCGACGGTGGTGATACTATCGTCGCGATGACCGACGAGGAGCTGGGCACCCGCAAGGGGATCTTGCTCGTGATCTCGTCCCCCTCGGGGGCGGGCAAGACGACGCTGGCGCACCTCCTGGCCGAGCAGGAGAAGCTGGAGTTCTCGGTCTCCTACACCACCCGGGCGCCGCGGGCCGGCGAGCGCGACGGCGTCGACTACAAGTTCGTCACCGAGGACGAGTTCTCGCGGATGGTCGACAACAACGAGTTCGCCGAGTGGGCGGTGGTCCACGGCGCGCGCTACGGCACCGCCATCCACACCGTCAACCGGGCGCTCGAGGACGGCAAGGACTACCTGTTCGACGTCGACTGGCAGGGGGGGGCGCAGATCCGGCGGCAGTGGCCCGAGGAGAGCGTGCTGGTCTTCATCCTCCCCCCCTCGATGGCGGAGCTGGAGCGGCGGCTGCGGCGCCGGGCCACCGACGCGCCGGCGGCGATCGAGCGGCGCCTCCTCACCGCCACCCGCGAGCTGGAGCACTTCGCCGAGTACGACTACCTGGTGGTCAACGACAACCTGGAAACCGCGCTCAAGGAGCTGTCATCCATATATGTAGCGGCTCGCTGCGCGCGCACGCGGCGGGGACACTACGGGCACGTGCTGCTCGGCGAGGCGCGGACGAGGAGCCAGCCGCCCAGCCAATGACGGAAGTTCAAGAGATCTGCGCGCAAGTCCGGGGCTACGACCCCGCCGCCGACACCGGGCTCATCGAGCGCAGCTTCGCCTTCGCCGCCGAGCGCCACGCCGGCCAGAAGCGCCGCTCGGGGGAGCCGTACGTGGTCCACCCGGTGGGCGTCGCCCGCATCATCTCCGAGCTGCGGCTCGACGTCCCCTCGGTGTGCGCGGGCCTGCTGCACGACTGCGTGGAGGACACCAGCGCCACCGCCGAGGACATCGGCCGCCTGTTCGGCACCGAGATCCAGTTCCTCGTCGAGGGGGTCACCAAGCTGGGGCAGATCCCCTGGACCACCCGCGAGGAGCGCCAGGCGGAGAACTTCCGCAAGATGCTGCTGGCGATGGCGCGCGACATCCGCGTCATCCTCATCAAGCTCGCCGACCGCGTCGACAACATGCGGACGCTCGCGCACATGCCGCGCGACAAGCAGGAGCGGATCGCGCGCGAGACGATGGAGATCTACGCGCCGCTGGCCAACCGGCTCGGCATCCAGTGGATGAAGGTCGAGCTCGAGGACCTGGCGTTCCTCTACCTCGATCCGAGCGAGCACGACGCCCTGGTCGCCCGCCTGACCGAGACGGCCGGCTCGCGCGACGCGTACATCGCCGAGGTGGTCGAGCGCCTCAAGGCGGCGCTGGTCGAGGCGGCGATCGACGCCCAGGTCTACGGGCGCGCCAAGCACCTCTGGTCGATCTACCAGAAGATGAAGAAGACCGGCCGCGACGTGGAGCAGATCTACGACGTGCTGGCCTTCCGGGTGATCACCGAGTCGGTGCGCGACTGCTACGCGGTCCTGGGCGTGGTGCACTCGAACTGGACGCCGGTGCCGGGCCGCTTCAAGGACTTCATCGCGCTGCCGAAGCCGAACCTCTATCAGTCGCTGCACACCACGGTCATCGGCCCCCGCGCCGAGCGGATGGAGGTGCAGATCCGGACGCAGGAGATGCACCGCATCGCCGAGCAGGGGATCGCGGCGCACTGGAAGTACAAGGAGCAGAAGACCCCCGGCGCCGACGACGGCAAGGCCTTCGCCTGGCTGCGCCAGCTCATGGAGTGGCAGCGGGACCTCAAGGACCCGACCGAGTTCATCGAGACGGTGAAGATCGATCTCTTCCAGGACGAGGTCTTCGTCTTCACCCCCAAGGGGGACGTCAAGGCGCTCCCCAAGGGGTCGACGCCGATCGATCTCGCCTACGCCATCCACTCGCAGGTCGGCGAGCACTGCTCGGGCGCGCGGGTGAACGGCCTCATCGTGCCGCTGCGCTACGCGCTCCGCAACGGCGACACCGTCGAGATCCTCGCCTCCGCCAACCAGAAGCCGTCCAAGGACTGGCTCAAGTTCGTCGTCACCAGCCGCGCCCGCACCAAGATCCGCCACTTCATCCGGATGGAGCAGCGCGAGCGCAGCCGGCAGATGGGGCGCGATCTGCTGGGGCGCGAGCTGCGCAAGCAGGACGCCTCGCTGGCCACCGCCGAGCGCGAGGGGCTGCTCGACGGGGCGGCGCAGCGGCTGCGGCTCGGCACCGCCGACGACCTCCTGGTGGCGGTCGGCTACGGCAAGGTGAACCCCACCCACGCCGCGGACGCGGTGCTGGTCGACCGGGCCGCCAGCGGC
>DASZVW010000323.1:0-2421 GCA_035546895.1 Polyangia bacterium | reverse complement strand
CCCTTCTCGTACGACCCCTGGCGGTGGACGATGAGCGACAGCGAGTCGACGCGGTCGCCGTTGACCAGCAGGTCCATGCGGACGAGGTCGGCCGTCTGGTACCCCTTGGGCTCGTAGTCGAGCGAGGCGTACCCGCGCGAGACCGACTTGAGGCGGTCGTAGAAGCCGAACACCATCTCGGTGAGCGGCAGGTCGTAGCGAATGATCACGCGCTTCTCGCCGGCATAGCTGAGCCCCGTCTGCGTCCCCCGCTTCTCCTCACACAACTTGAGGATCCCCCCCACGTATTCCGGCGGGGTGTGGATGGTGACGGCGATGAGCGGCTCCTCGATGCGCTCGATCTCCCCCTCCGAGGGGAACTTGGCGGGGTTGTCGAGCTCGATCGTCTCGCCGTTCTTGAGCACGCAGCGGAAGCGCACCGTCGGGGCGGTCGTTATCAGGTCGAGGTTGTACTCGCGCTCCAGCCGCTCCTGGACGATCTCCATGTGAAGCAGGCCCAGGAAGCCGCAGCGGAAGCCGAACCCCAGCGCCGCCGAGGTCTCCGGCTCGCGCGTGAAGGAGGCGTCGTTGAGGCGCAGCTTGTCGAGCGCGTCGCGCAGGTCCTCGTAGCGGGCGGTGTCGGTGGGGAAGATCCCGGCGAACACCATCGGCTTGGCCGGCTGGAACCCGGGGAGCGGCTCGGCGCAGGGGCGCGCGGCGTCGGTGATGGTGTCACCCACGCGCGCGTCGCTCACCTCCTTGATCGCCGCCGTGAAGAAGCCGACCTCGCCCGGGCCCAGCTCCGGCGTCTCGCGCGGGAAGGGGGCGAAGGCGCCCAGCGTCTGGATCTCGTAGTCGCGCCGCGCGGCCAGGAAGCGGACCTTCTGCTTGGGGCGCAGCACGCCGTCGACGACGCGCACCAGGATGACCACGCCGCGGTAGCTGTCGTACCAGCTGTCGAGCAGCAGGACGCGCAGGGGCTTGTTGGGATCGCCCACCGGCGGCGGCACCTTGGCCACCACCGCCTCCAGGATCTCGACGATCCCCTTCCCTTCCTTGGCCGAGGCGAGGATCGCCTCCGAGGCGTCGATGCCGATCACGTCCTCGATCTGGCGGCGCACGTTCTCCGGGTCGGCGGCCGGCAGGTCGATCTTGTTGATGACCGGGATGATCGTGAGGTTGTTGTTCACGGCGAGGTAGACGTTGGCCAGCGTCTGCGCCTCCACCCCCTGCGAGGCGTCGACCACCAGGATCGCCCCCTCGCAGGCGGCCAACGAGCGCGACACCTCGTAGTGAAAATCGACGTGCCCGGGCGTGTCTATGAGGTTGAGCTCGTAGGTCTGGCCGTCGGCGGCCCGGTAGCTGAGGCGGACGGTGGCCGCCTTGATGGTGATCCCGCGCTCGCGCTCGAGATCCATGCTGTCCATGAACTGCGCCTTGCGCTCGCGGTCGGTGAGCGCGTCGGTGGCGTCGAGCAGGCGGTCGGCCAGCGTCGACTTGCCGTGATCGATGTGGGCGATGATCGAGAAGTTTCGGACGAGGCGCGTCGGCGTGGGCATGCGGAAAGGACGGCGGCCGGGGTCAGCGGCCGGAGGGGACGTGCAGTGTGAGCTGTCCCGGGAGGTTGTGCCGCTCCTTTTCGAGGACCATGTCGATCCCCTGGCGGATGTACTCGGCGACCGGAACGCGCGTCTTGGCGTTCAGTTGCTTGAGCTGATCGTTCTGCTCGGGCGTGATGTAGATGGTCGTGGAGACCTTCTTCCTCGCCATGCCGTGACCATGCATGACCATAGGTGGGCGGTCAAGATCGCAAGCACTTGATACGACGTCATTTCCGCCCTACCGTAGGCGCCATGCCCCAGTCCAAGTCGTGGTTGACGTTGGGATCCTTGGTGTTTCTCGCCGCGGCCTGCAGTGAGACCCCGAAGCGGGCCGAGATGGTCAGCTCGGCCGGGACCAATGTCCCCAACGCGCCGAACGTGGACCGGAGCAAGTGCAACGAGAAGGGGAAGAACGTCGTCACCGCCGACACCAACCAGGACCAGAAGCCCGACGTCTGGAAGTTCTACCAGGCGACGGAGGCGGGCGGCCAGAAGGTGGAGGTCCTGACCTGCAAGGAGGTCGACCTCAATCACGACGGCAAGATCGACCTCGTCTACTACTACGACGACAAGGGCTCGCAGGTCACCATGGACGAAGCCGACACCGACTTCGACGGCAAGTTCGACATGACCCGCTACTTCGTCGACGGCAAGGTGGTCCGCGAGGAACTGGACACCAACTTCGACGGCCAGCCCGACGTCTGGAAGTACTTCGAGAACGAGAAGCTGGTTCGCGAGGAGCGCGACACCAACGGCGACGGCAAGGTCGACGAGTGGCAGTACTACGAGGCCGGCAAGCTCGATCGCATCGGCTACGACACCACCGGCAACGGGACCGTGA
>DASZVW010000322.1:0-9311 GCA_035546895.1 Polyangia bacterium | reverse complement strand
AGAAGAAAGGCTTGGCCAGGCGAGTACGGTCGGAACGTCTTGCTCACGTCCGAAGAAGATCACAGCCCCGATCCGCTGTCGATCCTTCTCCTGCCAGGCCGCTGGTGCTCAGGCCGCCTTACCCCGACAGTCTCCTAGCTGGGCTTTGAACCCGACAGGCCTTCGGCCCGCGTCGCCGTCTAACCCGGCTTTGAAACCCGACGGGCCTTGGTTCGCGGGTTAACGCCACGACGTTAGACGGACGATCCACTGTGGGAGTCGCGTGTACGACGAGATCATGCATTCACGTCTGATGGGTGATAAAGCCGAGGTCTTCGAACGGGCTATCGAGGCACACTTTGCGCCCGTTATCACGGGAGCTGGCTTGACGCTTGCTCGAATCGCGGCCGGCGTTTACGAGGTCGCTGGTCGAGAAATCGCAATGCGGCTTCGGGCCGGCACCGGACACAAGAAGGACATGTTGATGACCCTCGTTCGGAGGCGTGGCCGTACCGGCGACCCCTATGACCTGCACGATGAGATCGGCGCGGGATGGTTCGCGAAGCAGGTGGGCATCACCATGCCGGAGTTCTCGGTGGACTCGGAGGAGGGCTACATGCGCTCTGCATTCGATCTTGCCCAGGTAGCAAAGACCGCATTGCTTCCATACCTGCTGGGAACCAGGCTCGACTTCGGTGTCGTAGAGGCAGAAGTCTTCCCCCAAAGCGGAGCCCACTAGACGGCGCGTGGAACAGTGAACAGCGCCGCCTGAAGCCCGCTTCGGATTAGTCGGAGCGGGTGTGGGCGTGCAGTCTAAAAGGCGTTGCAGCGGACGGGGCTTCGCCCCGCCGCTGAAACGGCAGTATCGTTAGCCATACAGACCTTCGTCGTCGCAGGGATGTCGATGTGGGATACTTGTGGGCATGGATAAGGCGATCGATGTGCGGCAGCTGTCGCGGGACGAGAGGCTGGAGCTGATCGAGCAACTCTGGGACAGCCTCAGCGACGAGGAACGCGATTCGCTGCCTTTGACGGCTGACCAAGAGCAGGAGCTCGATCGGCGTCTAGACGCGCTCGAGAAAGAGGGGCCGGTTGGCCTCTCGCCGGATGAACTACGCGAGCAGGTTCGACGCCGGTCATCGTGAAGCGGCTGGTCTACCGGCCCGAGGCTGCTGCGGATGTCCGTGCAGCCTTCGAGTGGTACGAGCAGCAGCGCGATGGCCTCGGCGGCGAATTTCTTGCGGAGCTGGCCAACGCCGAACGCGCTCTGCAAACGAATCCCCTGGCCTTCCGAATCCTACGTCGCGACGCTCGGCGAATCATGCTTCGCCGGTTTCCCTACCAGCTGTTCTATCGAGTGACGACCGACGTGGTGGTGGTGGTCGCGTGCTTTCACGGGCGACGTTCGCCGAAGCGATTGGACAAGCGAAGGTGATGGAATAAGGGCGTCGAACTCGACGGGCCTCGGTCAACGGGTTGACGCCGGATCGTTGGCCAGACCCGCGAAGCTTCCGAGATGAGCCCCCGATCGTCGACCGGTCAGTAGCGCTTCTGCATCATCTTCAGCGCGGCCTGGTGGCGGAGCTCGAGCTGGCGGATGGTGGCCTCGGTGATCTTCTTGATCGAGACCTTGCGGTTCAGCTCGGCGTTCAGCTCGGCGTGCGAGCGGCCGGTCAGGTGGACCAGGTCGACGACCGCGGCGGCGTTGGCCTCGCGGAGCTGGCGGCGGCGCGCCAGCGCGCTCAGCTTGGGAGCGGCCCCGGCCGCCGGCGTCTCCGCGGCGGCCGGCTCGGGCTCGGGGAGCGGCACCGGCGCCACGGAGATCGCCTCCGCCTTCGTACCGGGCGGCCCGTTGCCGACGTAGTCGGGGATGGCGTCGTTGCCGGCGGGGTCGTCGTAGATCTGCCGTTCCAGCGGGCGCCCCTGCTCGTCGAGCGGGACGGCGGAGAGCGCGGTGAAGAGCGAGAGTTGCCCGTCCTCGGGCTCCACTGGCTCGGCGGCGTCGGGCGCCCCCTCGTCGGGCCCCTCGCGCCGCGCGCCGAAGCCGTCGTCGTCGCGCTCGGGGCGGCGCAGGCTGTGGCGGCGCTGTTCGGCGATGCCGGCCGCGAAGGTCCGCAGCCGCTTGTCGTCGGGGATGAACATGTACGCGGTCTGCCGCGGCAGGCCCGCCACCCAGCGGACCAGGCGCCCCACCGCCTGCCGGAAGAACAGATCGGTCACCGTGTTCGTCGCGTAGACGCCGACGCGCAGGCGCGGGACGTCGACCCCCTCGGAGACCATGCGCACGGCGACGATCCAGGGGGCGGTGCCGGTGGCGAAGGCGCTGATCTTGCGCGAGGCGCCCGGCGCGTCGGAGGTGGCCACCACCGGCGTGACGCCCAGGTGCTCCTCCATGAGCGCGGCGATGGCGCGCGCGTGCTCCTGGTCCATGGCGATCACCAGCCCGGCGGCGCGCGGATCGCCGCGGCGCAGGTGCTCGAGCTGCGCGTGCGCCTGGGCGAGCACCGCCGGCAGCCAGTCCCCCTCGGCCGACAGCGCGGTCCGCAGCCGCTGGTTGGCCAGCTCGCGCGTCAGCGGATCGTCGAAGGTGGCGGCGTACTCGAGGCCGCCCGGCGCCGCCCACTCCATGTGGCCGCCGATGCGCGGGAAGTAGACCGGCCGCACGACGGCGCGATCGGCCAGCGCGTCGCCGTAGCCGTACTCGAAGTCGGCCGAGGCCAGCTCGCCGTCGTAGTTGACGAAGGGGATCGCGCTCTGGTCGGAGCGGAACGGCGTCCCCGACAGGCAGAGCCGCCGGACCGCCGGCTCGAACGCGGTGCGCACGGCGTCGCCCCAGGCGCGGCTGTCGCCCGCGTGGTGGATCTCGTCGAGCACCACCAGCGCGCGCCCCACCATCCGGCGCAGCACCTGCGGGTTGGCCGCCACCTGCTGGTAGGTGACCGCCACGCCGTGCACGTCGGACGGCAGCGCGCCGGCGGCGGCCGACCAGTCGGGATCGACGTGCAGGAGGAACGCCTCCGCCGCCTGCGCCCACTGCGCCTTCAAGTGCTGGGTCGGCACCACCACCACGAACCGCCGCGCCCGCCCGGACAGCAGCGCCCGCTGCACGGCCGTGAGCGCGAAGGTGGTCTTCCCGGCGCCGGGGGTGGCCACCGCCAGGAAGCTCAGCCCTGGGTGCGCCTCGAAGCGCGCCAGCGCGGCCTGCTGCCAGGCGCGCAGCCGGACGGACGGCGGATCTTCCTGTCGTGCGGCGGGGGTCAGGGGCCGATTTATCTAGCGGGTTTGATCGCGCCCGTCGAGAGTGTCGATCGCCCGCTCACACCAGCGCCAGCAGCGCCGCGATCGCCGCGCCCAGCGTGTAGAGCGACTCGCCGGCGATGAGGCCGCCGCCGATCAGCGAGGCGGTGCTCATGTCCTCGGGCAGCGCCTCGCCCGCCGCTTCGGGGGCGGGCGCGGGGCCGCGGCGCGGCGAGAGCAGGCCGGTCAGCAGGCTGCCGGCGGCGAACCAGGCGGCGGTGGAGACTTCCAGGAAGCCGCCGGTCGACGAGGCGTAGGGACTGGAGAGGAGCACGGCGTCGACCAGCCAGCCGACCGCGAAGCCGAGCGCGCCGCCGCCCACGAAGCGCCCGTAGGCGGCCCAGCGCTTGAGCAGCTTGCGCAGCACCTCGGTGGCGAAGCCGATGCCGAACCCGATCTCCAGCGCCGTCACCTGATAGGGCGCCAGGTGCCCCATGCCCCGGATGGCCCCCACGAACTTGAAGGTCATCGCCGACTGCCAGTTGCCGACGCGCGCCTCGGGGTGGGTGAAGGTGTCGACGCGCAGCACGGGGTAGGCGTGCATGAAGAGCTGCGCCATCAGCACGCAGAGCACCGACCCGACCACGATGCCGATCGCCTGGTAGCGGAACTGCATCGCGCGGTTCGAGCCCAGGCGCCAGCCGGTCGAGCGGTCCTGCTGCATGTCGACGCCGACGGTGGTGGAGACCAGCAGGATGCTGGCCGACATCATGGCCACGATCGGCGAGCGGAGGCCGAGCGCCGACATGAGCAGCACCGCCACCACGAAGGCGCTGGAGATGGGGTTCCAGTCGGAGATGCCGGTGGAGATGCCGTTGACGAACACGAACAGGAACACCAGCGCCAGCCCGAAGAGGACGTAGGCGAGCGGCTGGCCGAGCAGCACGGTGGCCACCACCACCAGCGCGGTCCCCCAGCCGAGCACCCAGGCGACGAGCCGGCCGCTGCTGAGCCCGCCCGATTGGACCGGCGCGCGCGCGGCGCCGCGGCGGGCCCGCACGCGCCGCGCGGCCTCGCGCCCGATGACCCAGAGGTCGACCACCGCCGCCCCCATGATCATGGCCAGCCCGACCAGAAAGCCGATCTTGCGGAACGGATCGTGCGGCCCCAGGTAGCCGGCGGCGCGCAGCCGCGGCACCAGCAGCTCGCCCGCCAGGCCCATCGCCAGCGTGGGGACGCCGATGCGCGAGCCGACGATCAGGCCGGCCCCCACCGTCGAGGCGGAGACGCCGATCCGCTCCAGCCAGGCGACGCGCGACACCAGCGCGGCGACCGCGATGCCGGCGCCGGTGCCGCCCCCCAGCTTGCCGATCGACCGCCGCAGGAGCCGGGCGTCGGTCAGCGCGCGCAGGATGTTGGCCACCGCGTGCCCCGAGGGGAACTCGAGCTGCAGCCGGTCGACCAGGATGGGCGTGTAGAGCATGCCGACGCCGATGCCGAACATGCCGATGCAGCCGAAGTAGAGCCCCAGCTTCCAGCCCGCCGGCAGCGGCATCCCCAGCCAGACCATCGCCTGGATGAGCACGCACATCCCGGCCAGGTCGGCGACCGAGGCGGCCATGGTCTGGATGTAGTTGGCGCCGTGCTTCCCCTCGGCGCCGTAGCCGTAGGTGACGACGCTCCCCAGGATGCCGGCCAGCACCTGGGCGCCGACGGCGAACCCCAGGCTGAAGGTCATGTAGGCCGCGGTGACGCCGCCCAGCGGCCCCAGCACCAGCAGCGCCACCGCCCCCAGCAGCAGGTGATAGCGGGCGCTGTCGGGCGCGGGGAGGAGGCGGCGGACGCGCGACCTGCCGCTCATCGTGGCGCGCCGGCGCGCGCGCGGCCGATCTGGACCGCGCGCCGGCAGTAGTCGACCAGCGCGGCGATCCCCAGCGCGAAGGCCAGGTAGACCGGCAGCCGCGGCGGCACGCCGGCCACCAGCGCCGCGATGGCCAGGAACTGGGCGATGGTGGCCGCCTTCCCCAGGAGGCTGGCGCGGAAGTCGTAGCGCAGCCAGCGCCGCAGGGTGGGGACGGCGCGGTAGACGAGCGACATCGGCAGCTGCAGGAGCTCGCGCGCCACCACCAGGGCCAGCAGGCCGAGCGGCACGCCGCGCTCGACGTGCAGCGCCGCCAGCACCGCGCCCACGAACAGCTTGTCGCAGATCGGATCGAGCCAGGAGCCGACGCCGGCCAGGTCGATCCGCCGCCGGCGCGCCAGCGTCCCGTCCAGCACGTCGGTCACCGCCGCGGCGGCCATCACCGCGAAGGGGGCCACGGGGTGCGCCGGCGTCGGCCCGAGCGCCAGCCAGAACAGGCCGCCCAGTGGCAGCCGCGCCAGGCTGAGCAGGTTCGGGAGGGTGAAGAAGGGAAGGGGGGCGGCCTCCGGCATCCGGTCTTCGAAAGGGTAACACCGGGTCGGCCGCGCGCGACCGTGCCCGGCACGACCGTGCCCGGATCGACGAAACGGTTCAATGAAACAGGGGATCGGGGTGGCCGTGCCGGGGCGGCGCCTGGCTGGCCCCGCCCACCGGGATGGTCGTCGCGTCGATGATCTCGCCGTCGGCGCAGTGAATGTCCTCGTTCCCGGGCGAGGCTGGCCCGCAGATCGCCTCGATGGTGAGGTCGTCGGGGTTGACGGTCACCTTCAGGAAGCCGAAGTGGATGGCGCGGTAGGCGGTGAAGGCGGGGAGCTTGCACGAGTCCCACAGGCAGGGGGTGGCGGCGTGCTCGAGCGCGCCGCCGCCGGTCCCGGCGGTGATGTGCACGACGTGCGCCTGCGGCCTGGTCCGCTCGTAGACGTGGCTGTGCCCGTTCAGGTTGAGCACGTACTTCCGGTAGCGGCCGCCGAAGCCGTCGAGGATGGCCCGCAGCTGCGGATCGCCGCCGTGGTGCCCCGAGGAGTAGGCCGGGCGGTGACCGGCGGTGACGATGAACTTGATGGCCGGGCTGGCCTCCGCCTCGGCGAACAGCGGCTCGGCGCGCGCCGCCCAGTCGACCCAGGTGGCGTGGGTGTAGGGCTCGGGATAGAGGATGAAGCGGACCTCGCCGAAGTCGAACCAGGACCAGTCCTCGCCGCAGCAGCCGGCGGCGGGGGCGCCCGGCGAGGCCGCCGCGTGCGGCAGCGCGAAGCGCCCCGTGTAGTTGCGCAGATCGTCGCGCGGCGGGTCGTTCCACTCGTGGTTCCCCCAGGCCGGCATGTAGGCCGCGCGCTGCGACCAGAGCATGACGTCGTCGAAGTGGCGGTCGACGGCGGCCTGGTTGCTCTGATCGGCGTAGGAGAGATCGCCGAGCGCCAGCACGAACCAGGGGTCGGCCAGGCTGATGTCGCGGTCGACGCCGCCGGCGGCGGGCTGGCCGGCCGCGTCCCCCATGTCGCCGAGCGCGGCGAACACGAACCCCGAGGCGCCCGGCGGCGGTGGCGCGCGGAACGAGCGCGGGATCGGCTTCACCGGGTGGCCGACCTCGTAGAAGTATTCGAGGCCGGGGAGCAGGTGATCGGCCACCGCCTCCTGGAAAGGCCCGGGTCCCGAGGTCGGCTTGGGGGTCGCCGGGTGCGCGGTCGCCGTCCGCGGCGGGCGGTCCTTGGCCCAGTAGCGCAGCGTCGTGCCGTCGCCGCGCCAGTCGAAGGTGACCGCGTCGGGCGCCGTGTAGGTGAAGTGGACCTCGTGCGGATCCTCGGCCGGCGGGGCCGGCGCCGCCGGCATCGCGGCGTCGAAGCGGTCGAGCAACGCGGCCGCCCGGCTCCGGCAGCCCACACCGGCGCCGGCCGCCGCCAGGGCGGCGAGCGCCAGCGCGCGCGTCAGCCGCACTGGCCCCGCTGGCGCAGGAAGTGATCGGCCAGCACCAGGGCCAGCATCGCCTCCACGATCGGCACCGCGCGCGGCAGCACGCACGGATCGTGGCGCCCGCGCCCCTTGATGGTGGTGTCGTGCCCCTGCTCGTCGACCGTCTCCTGCTCGCGCAGGATGGTGGCGGTCGGCTTGAACGCCACCCGGAGCGTGATCGCCTCGCCGTTGGAGATCCCGCCCTGCACGCCGCCCGAGCGGTTGGTGCGGGTGCGGACCTTGCCGCCGCCCGGCAGGGGACCCGCCGCGGGGTCCCGTTCCATGTAGAAGGGGTCGTTGTGCTGGCTGCCGGTCAGGCGCGTGCCGGCGAAGCCGCTGCCGATCTCGAACCCCTTGGCCGCCGGCAGCGAGAGCATCGCCTTGGCCAGATCGGCGTCCAGCTTGTCGAACACCGGCTCGCCCAGCCCGGGCGGCACGCCGCGCGCGACCGCCTCGACGACGCCCCCCAGCGAGTCGCCCGCCTTCCGCGCCTCGTCGATGCGGGCGATCATCCGGGCGGCGGTCGCGGCGTCGGGGCAGCGGACGATGTTGGCGTCGACCGCCTCGCGCGTGACGGCGCCGGGGTCGACGTCGACCTCCAGGTCCTGCACGCGCTGCACCCAGGCGACGATGTCGATCGCCCCCGCGGCGGCGAGCGCCTTGCGGGCCAGCACGCCGGCGGCCACCCGCCCGATCGTCTCGCGCGCGCTGGCGCGGCCGCCCCCCTCCCAGGCGCGGACGCCGTACTTGGCCTGGGTGGTGTAGTCGGCGTGCGAGGGGCGGAACTTGGTCCGCATCTCGTCGTAGTCCCCGGAGCGCTGGTCCTGGTTGCGCACCAGCATGGCGATCGGCGTCCCCAGCGTGAGGCCCTCGCGGACGCCGGAGAGGATCTCCACCGCGTCGGCCTCGCGGCGCTGGGTGGTGATGGCGCTCTGGCCGGGGCGGCGGCGATCGAGCTCGCGCTGGATCTCCTCGGCGGCGATCGGCAGCCGCGGCGGGCAGCCGTCGACCACCACGCCGACGCCGGGGCCGTGCGACTCCCCGAAGGTGGTCACCTTGAACATCTGGCCGAAGCTGTTTCCGGGCATCGTCGGTCAGCGCCCCGGGAGATGGTCGATCATGCCACGGGGGACCGCCTCGCCCGCCATCATGAACACCCGCCCGGCCGCTTCTTCGATCTGCAGGTGGAGGTCGCCGGCCGCGCGGTAGCGCCAGACCTGCAGCGCGCCCGTGGCGTGCTCGGGCGTGGTCCCCGCGGTCTCGATCGTCGCCCGGGCAGCCAGCCGTTGCACATAGCTCTGGCGATGATAGTCGATGCACTCGGGCGGCGGCACTGTCAGATCGAGATCGTGGATCTCACGCATGAGCAGGAGGCGCTGGTTGCCCGCTCCGGCCCCGTCGTCGGGGGACTCGACCCACGTCACCACGTCCCCGTCGACCGCCCGGGCCAGCACCGAGGTCTTGCCGGCCAGCCGGTAGAGCACCGTCCCCTCGACGACGTAGTCCCGCCCGGAGAAGGAGAGGACGTCCTGAATGTGGATTGGCAGGGGGGCGGCTCCTTGACAGGGAGAAGGTCGGTTGATTATACGGGCCGGCGGTAGACCGTGAAGCTGGAAGTCATCCGCGTCCTCGACGAGCAGGGGAGGGTCGTCCACCCCGAACGGGAGCCGGCGATCGGCGACGACGATCTGCGGCGGCTGTTCCGGACCATGCTGCTGGTCCGCCTGCTCGACGAGCGGATGCTGCTCCTGCAGCGGCAGGGGCGCACCGGGTTCTACCTGACCTCGCTGGGCGAGGAGGCGACGCACATCGGGGCGGCCCACGCCCTCCGCCTGGGCGACTGGCTCTACCCGGCCTACCGCGAGATCGGGGCGGCGCTCTACCGCGGCTACCCGCTCAACACCTTCATGTGCCAGCTCTACGGCAACGCCGACGACCCGGTGAAGGGGCGGCAGATGCCGGTCCACCACTCGGTCCGGCGGCTGAACTTCGTCTCGGTCAGCTCGCCGGTCGGCTCGCACATCCCGCACGCGGTGGGGACCGCCTGGGCGGCCAAGCTGCAGAAGACCGACGACGTGGCGCTGGCCTTCTTCGGCGACGGCGCCACCTCGACCCCCACCTTCCACGTGAGCGCCACCTTCGCCGCGCTCTACAAGCTGCCGGCGCTGCTGTTCTGCCGCAACAACGGCTGGGCCATCTCGGTGCCGTCGTCGATCCAGAGCGCCAC
>DASZVW010000321.1:0-4288 GCA_035546895.1 Polyangia bacterium | reverse complement strand
GGTCAGCGACTGGGTGTTGCCGGCGATGTCCTCGGGCGTGCCGGCGGCGACGATGCGGCCGCCGCCCACGCCGGCGCGCGGCCCCATGTCGATGACGTGGTCGGCGGCGCGGATGGTGTCCTCGTCGTGCTCGACGACGATGACGCTGTTGCCGAGGTCGCGCAGCCGGGTGAGCGCGTCGAGCAGGCGCGCGTTGTCCCGCTGGTGGAGGCCGATCGACGGCTCGTCGAGGATGTAGAGGACGCCCACCAGCGAGCTGCCGATCTGCGTCGCCAGCCGGATCCGCTGCGACTCGCCCCCCGACAGCGTGGCGGCGGTGCGGTCGAGCGACAGGTAGTCGACGCCGACGTTGTTGAGGAACGACAGCCGGTCCCCCGCCTCGCGCAGGATCCGCCCGGCGATCTCCCTCTGCTTGGCCGACAGCGACAGCCCCTTGAGGAAGTCGTGCGCCTCGCGGATGGTCAGCGCCGTCATCTCGGTGATGCTCTTGGCGCCCACCTTGACGAAGCGCGCCTCCTTGCGCAGCCGGGCGCCGCCGCACTCCTCGCAGACGGTCTGCGACATGTAGCGGTGGAACTCCTCGTAGATCGCCTCGAAGTCCTCCTCGCTGGTGCGCCCCTGCTCGCGCCGCCGGCGCTCGTGCTCCTCGAACCGCCGCCGCAGGTTGGCCAGCACCCCCTCGAACTCGCGCTTGAAGCTGTGCTTGCGCCCGTTCTTCTCGAACATCAGCTCGACCTCTTCCCCCTCCTTCCCTTCCAGCAGCAGCTTCTTCGCCTTCTCCGGCAGCTTGTTCCAGGGGGCGTACTGGTCGATCTCGAACTTGGTGCAGACGGCGTCGAGGATCTGGTGGAAGAAGACGTTGTTCCGCCGCTCCCACGGCTCGATGGCCCCCTCTTTGATCGACAGCTCCTCGTCGGGGACGATGAGGTCGGGGTCGAAGAACATCTTGGCGCCGATGCCGTCGCAGGTCGGGCAGGCGCCCGCCGGGTTGTTGAACGAGAACAGCCGGGGCGTGATCTCCGGGTAGCTGATGCCGCAGGTGGTGCAGGCGAACTTCTCGGAGAAGAGCAGGTCCTCCCCCTCGAGCGGCGAGACTTTGACCACCCCCTCGGTCAGCTTGGCGGCCAGCTCGATCGAGTCGGTCAGGCGCTGCCGGATGCCGTCCTTCTTGACCAGGCGGTCGACGAAGACCTCGATGGTGTGGGCGGCGGTGGGGGCCAGCACGGGCGGCTCGCTGAGCTCGAACAGGTCGCCGTCGATGTTGGCGCGCACGAAGCCGTCCTGGCGGAGCCGCGCGAGCACGTCGGTGAAGTCCCCCTTCTTGCCGCGCACCACCGGCGCCAGCACCGAGAACCGCTCCCCCTCGGGGAGCTCGAGCACCCGGTCGACCATCTGCTGGACCGTCTGCGAGGCGATCGGCTGCCCGCAGCTCCAGCAGTGGACGGTGCCGACCCGCGCCCAGAGGAGCCGCAGGTAGTCGTAGATCTCGGTCGCCGTCCCCACGGTCGAGCGCGGGTTGCGCGACCCCGTCTTCTGCTCGATGGAGATGGCCGGCGACAGCCCCTCGATCGAGTCGACGTCGGGCTTGTGCATCTGGTCGAGGAACTGCCGCGCGTAGGCCGACAGCGACTCGACGTAGCGTCGCTGCCCCTCGGCGTAGAGAGTGTCGAACGCCAGCGACGATTTGCCCGACCCCGACAGCCCGGTGATCACCACCAGCTTGTCGCGCGGGATCTCGACGTCGATGTTCTTGAGGTTGTGCTCGCGCGCCCCCTTGATCTTGATGCCGTGAGTCTTCTTCATGCGCGGGCCGGATCCGTGACGCGCGGCCCGTGGAGCCCGGACGCGCACCCAGAGCGGATTTCGACCGCCTAGACCCTATCACGGGTGGCAAGCCCCGAACGGGTTAAGCTGCCGGGCCGATGATTGCTCATGCTCTCAGGGCGCGGCCGGCCCGCGTCGTCGCGATGGTGGCGCCGCTCGCGTTGGGCTTGCTGGCCTGCGCCGGCGTCGGCGAGCGGATCGAGGGGTTCAAGACGGGGCGGCTGCAGACGCGCGCCACCGCCGACCTCAAACGGGGGATGAACTTCGGCGACGCCATGGACGCGCCCAACGAGGGGGAGTGGGGGTGGACGATCTCCTCCACCGACTTCCAGGTGGTGCGGGCGGCCGGGTTCGATCACGTGCGGGTGCCGATGCGGATCTCCTCGCACGCGGCGGCCAAGCCGCCGTACGCCATCGACAAGCGGTTCCTGCACCGGATGGACTGGGCGGTCGACCAGGCGCTGTCGAACGACCTCGGCATCATCGTCGACATGCACCACTACCAGCCGATGATGGCGGCGCCCAAGGCGCACGCCGACCGGCTGGTCGGGCTGTGGCGGCAGATCGCCGCCCACTACCGCGGGATGCCGCGCGCGGTGGTCTACGAGGTCCTCAACGAGCCGACCGACAAGCTGACCGCCGCGGTCTGGAACCCGATCCTGGCCCGGGTGGTGGCCGCCATCCGGGAGATCGATCCCGACCGGTTGATCATCGTCGAGGGGGCGCACTGGGCCTCGGCGAAGGACCTGCGCGACACGCTGCAGGTGCCGGCCGGCGACCCGAACCTCATCGCCAGCTTCCACATGTACGCGCCGATGTTCTTCACGCACCAGGGGTTCAGCTGGATGGAGCCCTGGTACCAGACGCGCGGCGTGATCTTCCCCGGGCCGCCGCCGACGCCGGTCACGCCGGTGGCCGCCGCCGACGCCTTCCCCGAGGGGCACACCTTCTTCCAGCGCTACAACAGCGAGCCGGCCGCCACCAACCCGGGCGGCCCGGCCGCCATCGTCGAGCAGATGGAGATGGCCGAGGCGTTCGCCAAGCGGACCGGGCTGCGGGTCTACCTCGGCGAGTTCGGCGCCGGCGTCAACGCCGACGTCGCCTCGCGCGGGCGCTGGGTCCGCACCGCGCGCACCGAGGCCGAGAAGCGCGGCTTCGGCTGGGGCTACTGGGACTTCTGCCGCAACTTCGCCGCCTACGCCGAGCTGGGGTTCACCGGGAAGTGGATCCCGGAGATCAAGTCGGCGCTGCTCGAGTAGCGCGCGGTTTCGGGCGCGGCCCGACGGCGGCGGGCGGGATGGAGGCGGGCTCGACGGGGGCGGACCTCACGCAAGGATCGTGCGGCGCGCGGGGCGAGCGCGCAGTTTCTTTCCGCGGCGCGCGGGCGAAGCGGCGGCGCCGCGCGGTCGGCGGCCGGCATGAAACATGCGACGGGCCGGCCCGCGGTCGCGCGCGGCGCGCGGCCGCTTCCAACGAGGAGAGATCCATGAAGACGATGATGTGCCTGGGGGTGCTGGCCCTGCTGGTCGGCTGCGACGCTTCGAAGGCGGAGCTCGATCAGACCAAGACGACGTTGAGCAGCGTGACGCACGAGCGCGACGACCTCAAGGCTCAGGTCGCCACCCTGCAGCAGCAGCTCAGCAGCACCAAGGCCGAGCTGGCCAAGGAGAAGACGGCCGAGGCCGCGGCCGCCGACAAGAACGCCAAGCCCGCCATGGCCTCCAAGGCCACCGAGAGCTCGAGCTCGGCCAAGAACAAGCACGCCCACAAATCGTAAGCGGCTTCGCCCTCGCGTGGGCGAGGGAGCGCGCCCCGTCACCATTTCGTTCGTGGTGTAAGCCGCCGGCTTTACCTCGCTGTAACCGCCGTCTCGCCGGCACGGCGTCTTGTCCCCGGCAGCCGCGTTGGCCGGCATCTTGCGTCTATGAAGGGGGAAGGTGGGCGAGCGGAAGGGGTGGGGATGAGGGCACGGTGGGCGGTGTTGGGCGTGGTGTTGGTCGGTGCGATCGGCGGGACGGCCTGGGGGGAGCCGGCGTCGACGGGGCTGACCGGTCTCGATCACGAGCTGGGGTCGACGGGCCGCATCGGCACCTACACCCCGCGCTCGACGGAGCAGATCGTGCCCGCGGCGCCCGAGGCGGACAGCGCGCCTCGGGCGCCGGAGCGGCAGGCCGCCCGCCCGGACGACCCGCGCGCGGGGGACCACGCCGGCATCCTCGCCGAGGAGGAGCTGCGCCCCACCGAGACGTCGGTGGCGGCCTGCCGGGTGGAGGTCGCGCGCCGGCGCCAGGTCTCGCCGAAGAAGCTGGCCGCCAAGGAGGTCGTGGTGCGCTTCACCGTCGAGCCGGACGGCCACGTGCGCGACGCCGAGGCGGTCGAGGCGCCGGAGACGGACCTCGAGGTGGCCGCCTGCGCGAAGCGGGTGCTCAGCGACTGGGTGTTCGCCAAGCACGCCGGCGCCGCC
>DASZVW010000320.1:0-6782 GCA_035546895.1 Polyangia bacterium | reverse complement strand
GGAGGCGGCGCGGCGGCCTCCGGGTCCGCCGCGGCGGGCGGCGGCGCCGGCGGCGTCTCCTGCGCGCGGGCGGGTCGGGCGAGCGCCGTGAGGGCGAGCGCGGTGGCCACGAGCGCGACGGTGGTCCGCGCCTTTCGGGTTTCGTCCGGGGTCTGGCGATCGATCATTGGTGAGGACCTCATACGGGTGTCTGGATGGGCTCGAAGGTGCGGGCCAGCAGGTGATTGAGTCCGAAGGCCACCAGGTACGCCGAGCCGCAGATGCCGAACAGCAGCGCGTAGCCCGAGGTGATGTTGCCGGCGGCGGCGAAGCGGTCGAGGAGCTTCCCCGAGAAGATCGGGAACAGGATGCCGCCCAGCGAGCCGGCCGTGCTGCCGAGCCCGACCACCGAGGCGACCGCCTGCTTGGGGAACATGTCCGAGGCGCTGGTGAAGAGGTTCGCCGACCAGGCCTGGTGCGAGGCGCCGGCGATCCCGATCAGCACCACCGCCGCCCAGTTGCCGACGTGGGTGACCCCCAGGATCGGCAGCACCGTGCAGGCGAAGGTGAAGAGCGCGATCTTCCGGGCGCGCGTCACGCTGAGTCCGCGGCCGGTCAGGAAGCCCGACAGCCAGCCGCCGAAGATGCTGAGCACGGTGACGATCGCGTAGATGGTGACCAGGTGCACCCAGCTGTCCTTGATGGAGAGGCCGCGCGTCTTCTTGAAGTAGTCCGGCAGCCAGATGAGGAAGAACCACCAGACCGGGTCGGTGAGGAACTTGGCGGCGATGAAGGCCCAGGCCTGGCGGTGGCGCAGGATCTGGCCCCAGGAGATGCGGGCCTCCGCGCCGCCGGCGGGCGCCGCGCCGTCCTGGCTGCGGATGTGGGCCAGCTCGGCGGCGCCCAGCCGGGCGACCCGCTCGGGGACGTCGTACCAGGGGATCCAGAAGGCCAGCCAGACCAGGCCCGCGATCCCGGCCGCCACGAACGCCGAGCGCCAGCCGAACGAGAAGGCCAGCCAGGGGACGATGGCCGGCGCGATGATGGCCCCCACGTTGCTGCCGCTGTTGAAGAGCGCGGTGGCGTAGGCCCGCTCGCGCGGGGGGAACCAGAGGGCGACCGCCTTGATGGCCGACGGGAAGTTCCCCCCCTCGCCCAGCCCCAGCGCGAACCGGGCCGCGAAGAACCCGTTCACGCTCCCCACCAGGGCGTGCGACATGGCGGCCAGGCTCCAGGCCGCGATGGAGAGCGTGTAGCCGAGCTTGGTGCCGATCCGATCGATGAGGGCGCCGAAGCCGAGGAGGCCGATCCCGTACGCGGCCTGGAAGGCGGCGTTGATCATCCCGAACTCGGCGTTCGTCCACTTGAGCTCGTTGTCGAGCAGGGGCTTGAGCAACGAGAGGATCTGACGGTCCATGTAGTTGACCGTCGTGGCGAAGAAGAGCAGCGCGCAGACCAGCCAGCGGTAGCGACCGATCGCGCCGGCGGCTCCCCCGGCCGCGGCGCCGCTCCCGTCGTGCGTCAGCCCGGGGCCCTGACCTGTTCCTGTCGGCAGCATGGGGACAGAGGATGGCAGAGGTTGGCGGCGCACAGGGACGCCGTCATGGGTTGCCGGATGGGGGCCAAACGGCTCGGTCGATGCCCGAGGCCCCCCGTGAGCCTTCCGCCAAAGGTGCGGACACCCAGGTCTCCGAAGCTTTCGACTCCAGCACCAACCAGCGAGGGACTTGATGACCACGATGACGAGACGAATTGCGCCCTTCTGCGGGACGATCGCGCTTCTGGCGCAGGTTTTCGTTTTCCAGGGCTGCGGCGGCAGCAACGGCGGGACGACCGGTAGCGGCGGCTCCGCGACGACCGGGACCGGCGGCGCCGCCACGACGGGCACCGGCGGCGCCTCGGCGACCGGCGGGGCCACGGGGACCGGCGGCGCCTCGACGACCGGGACCGGCGGCACCACCGGCAGCGGCGGCAGCGGCGCCATCGCCGCCTGCGGCAACACCACGGCGGGGACGGCCATCGGCAAGAGCGTCCCCTGCACCGCGGCCGACACCCAGGTCTGCACCAAGACCTGCGGTCCCGAGAAGACCGGCACCAAGACCGAGACCTGCAGCGGCACCTCGTACACCGAGGGTGACTGCACGTTCGATCAGACGAAGAACTATATGTGCTACGCCATTCCGGCGGTTCAGCCGGCCGACTGCCCCACCACGCCGGCGCAGGCCTCCCAGCCCTGCTCGATCGCGGACTGCATCGTCTGCGGCGGCCCGTTGACCGCCGGGGGCGCCCCGATCGGGTACCTGGATTCGAAGGGGAACGCCGGCATGGGCTATTGCGTCTGCCAGATGAACGGGGAATGGAGCTGCGCCACCGCCAGCAGCGCCTGGCCCTGCCCGAGCAGCAACGGCTGCTGACCTCGAGAGCAATTCTCCAACCCTCCGCGCGCCGCTCGGGCCTTTCCCCGAGGTCGGCGCGTGGTCGCCAAACGAGCCCACGTTGCCCAACCTGCAAACACGAACCTTGGCCACGGGCCTGCCGCGGATGGTCTGGGCCGCCGCGCTGCTGGCCGGCGCGGGCTGCCAATCGCAGCCGCCCATCGCCCCGCTCACCTACACCTGCGCGGCGACCGCCGGCACCCCGGACACCTACGTCAGCGCGGCGTTCGCCGGTGGGCAGGACGACTGCTCGGACATCGTGCTGCCGCCGGAGCCGTCGCTGCCGGCGCCGCCGACCGACCCCGCCTGCACGCTGACCGCGCAGATCGGGACCACCGAGTCCAACTGGATTCCCGACGAGACCAACCTCGACACGCCCCGCATCCAGGCGGCGCTCTCGGCCTGTCCGGTGGTGCGCCTGGTGACCGACGGGGGCGCGAACAACGCCTTCGTCTCCGGGCCGCTCAGCATCAACGGCGCGACGCTGTGGATCGACCAGGGGGTCACCCTCTACGCCTCGCGCGATCCGAACAACTACCAGGCCAACAAGACCGCCACCAGCCCCGGCGACTGCGGGAAGGTCGGCATCAACGACTCGTCGGCCTGCACCAGCTTCATCACGGTCAACGGCGCCAGCCCGGCCATCGTCGGTGACGGGATCATCGACGGGCAGGGGGGCGAGCGGCTCGTCGGGCAGGCCTACTCCTGGTGGCAGCTCTCGTCGGCGCTGCAGACCATCGACGGCAGCATCGGCAACCCGACGTTGATCGACGTGCGGAGCGGGGTGACGAACTTCCTGCTGTACAAGATCACGCTCCACAACTCGCCCAAGTTCCACGTCAAGATCACCTCGACGCCGCCGGGCGGCGTGTCGGCCGGGTGCCCCTCGCCAGGCGCCGGCTTCATCGTCTGGGGGGTGACCATCCTGACCCCCTCGCGCTGGCTCAACCACGACGGGCTGCTCATGTCGCCGCACTTCTCCCGCAACACCGACGGCATCGATCCGGGCGAGACCAGCTTCGCCACCTGCGGCGTGCTGGCCTACAACACCATCAGCACCGGCGACGACCACATCGCCATCAAGGGCGGCCACGGCGTCTCGGACATCGTCGTGGTCCACAACCACTTCGGCTCCGGCCACGGGATGTCGATCGGCAGCGAGACCTACGGCGGCGTCGACGGCCTCACGGTCTGCGACCTGACCATCGACGCCGACTCCCGCCCGGTCGGGGAGGGGGCCAGCCCCGGCGACATCAACGGCATCCGCGTCAAGTCCGACTCCAGCCGCGGCGGCACGGTGACCAACGTCAAGTTCCGCAACGTCTGCATGCGCGACGTGAACAACGCCATCCTGATGGACACCGCCTACAACCCGCTGTTTTCGGGCACCATGATCCCGCAATTCAGCGACATCAGCTTCCAGAACATTCACGACGTCGGCTGCATCGGCCTGGTCCAGCCGGTGGTGACGTTGAACGGGTTTTCCGCGCTCTACCCGGCCACCAACATCGGGCTCGACAACGTCGTCGTCGACTGGACCGGCCCGCAGGCGGTCGCGTCCGAGTTCGCGCAGCTCAACCTGGGGCCGGGGCCCGTGAACTTCGCCCCCTTCCTCGCCGGTCAGGACGTGACCGTGAACGAGAACTTCGTGACCCCCGGCCCGGCGCCCACCAACTGCGTGTTCCCGGTGCTGCCGGCGCCGGTGATCCCGGCGGGATGGAAGAACTGATGGCGCCGCACAAGCTCCTCTGGCCCGCGCTGGGCGCGCTCCTGGCCGCCTGCACGACGAGCTCCGCCCCCACGCTCGGCGGGACCTGCGCCGTCGACGACGCGCTCACGGCCGGTTGTAACGTCACGCCCGACGGCGGTGCCGCCAACCTCGGCCTGGTCGGATACGCCTGCACCGGCGCCGGGGAGCGCCCCGATCTCGAGCAGGCGCGGTACGTGGACGGCGTCCCGCAGGGGATCATCTGCGCCGACAAGACGCCGCTCCCCGACGGCGGCGTCCCGAGCGGACCGCAGAACTACTGCTGCACGGCCGCCACGACCACCTGCGTCTACAACCCGGTCTCCACCTGCGGCGTCGGGACGTACGGCTACGAGTGCCAGGACATCAACCGGCCGGAGAGCTACAACCCGGACATCATCTGCGGCCAGGGGGTGCCGGGGCCGAAGTACGTCGACTACTGCTGCTCCGGCATCAGCCTGCCTCCCGGTTGCGCCGAGAACGACGCGCTCGGCTGCGCGGCAGGGCTGGTGGGCTGGAACTGCCCGACCTCGCCGGCCGGGCTCGTCCCCAAGGGGCAGGACCTGGCGGACAACAAGAGCCGCGCCGATCAGTACTACCTGGTCTGCTCGGTCCCCACGCTCTCCCCTTCGGGCAAGGTGAACAACTTCTGCTGTTACCCGCCGGCGGCAGTTCCGCCGGGCGGCGCCTGCGTCGAGGACAACAGCGTCCCCGGGTGCGCGCCCGGCCGGTTCGGCTTCTCCTGCTACGGCGAGGAGACCCCCTCCGACGACTTCCCGCCCATGAACTGCCCCGACCCGGGCGTTCCCGGCACCAGCAGCGCCGGCTATCCCGCGTCGCTGTACTGCTGCGACTACGAGTAGCCGCGCGCGCGTGAGCGCCGGTCGCCGCGATGCTCGTCGGGCGCGTCGGCGAAGCGACGCGCCCCGGGTTGCCGTGCGGAGCCGTTGTTCGGCAAACAACGCGAGCCGTTTGGCAATGAGGTTTCGAAACTCGTTTTGCGGGATTGTCCTCAACTGCGCCGAAATCGCGGTCTGATCCCTCTGTCGACCCGGAATGCAAATTGCTTGTGCCGCACGGGGGGTACGTTGGGAGTTTGCTAACGATCGAGGAGGGTAGAATGCGAAACAACATGAGCATTGGTATTGGTGGCGTTTGCGCAATGATGCTGGCGGCCGGGGCCTGCGGCGGCCCGCCCCCGGAGCCGGAGGCGAGCGCTACGAGCGTCGCGGCCGTGACGACGGCGGCTGCGCCCGGGGACGTCGAGTCGGCGCGGATCAAGGCGTTCGTCGACGCGCACTACGGGCGACAGGACGTGCGGCACTCGTTCCGCACGCGGTTCGGCGAGGACATCGATTGCGTCGATGCCTACGCGCAGCCGGCGTTGCGCAATCCCGCGCTGCGCGGCCTCCGTTTGCCGGATTCGCTGCCTCTGACGCTGAAGGGGGCGGCGGTGAATCCGAACATCGTTCCGGTCGCCGACGGACTGTCCGACGAGAACGGAAACGCGCGCACGTGTCCTGCGGGCACGGTGCCGATCGTTCGTTTGCCCGCGGCGCACATGCGCGCCATGGGGTTCGATCGCTGGCTGGAACACGCCGGTCGCAAGCGAAGTCCGAGCGGCAACGCGGCGCCGCCCATCGTCGACGGCTACTCGTACGTGCTCGGCGTGGACACCTCCTTCTCCGGCGATGATTCCACCGGTATCGGGGCCACGCTCGCGATCTACAACCCGGTCGTGCAGACCGACTCCGACCACTCGATCTCGCAGATATGGGGGCTGTCGCAGGGAACGGCCCAATATCCCTGCTCGGCGCCCAACTGCGAGCAGTCGCTCGAGGTCGGCTGGAACGTCGACATGGGCCTCTACGGCGACGGGGGCGACGACGACCAGGGCAACACCCACCTCTTCATCTTCTCCACCCGCGACGGGTACAGCTACACCGGTTGCTACAACCTGATCACCTCCTGCTCTTCCGAAGGCCGGAGCTTTTCGGGGAGCGGATTCGTGATGTATCCGGGCGCCATCTACACGCCGGGGCAGATCCTCTCTTACGCTCCTTTCGGCGCGACACCCGGTGAGGTCGGCGTCATGTGGGTCGCAGGGAACTCTCTGACCGGGTGGCAGCTGTTCATCAACGGCTCCCTCGTCGGGTGGTACCCGTGGTCGCAGTATGCGAACGGCCAAGGCGGGACGCGCCCGTTGTCGTCCGAGCGCATAACCTACTTCGAGGCCGGCGGAGAGGTCTACGACCCGACCCAGTATACGGCCATGGGCAGCGGCTACGCCCCCACGGTCGGGTACAAGTACGCCGCCTACCAGCGCGACCTGCGTTACCTCTCCGGCGACGACGAGACGATCGTGAACGCGCCGCTCGGCTTCTACGCGAGCGACCCCAGCTACTACACGTACAGCAGCACGACGGCGGCCGGCGGCACCGGTTGGTCGCCTTACTTCTATTTCGGCGGCGACGGCAAGTTCTAGCAGCCCGTGGTGGAAGTCGCTGCGCAAGGACCTGAACGCCTGATCAAGATCGACGGTGGATCCCGGCTCGTGCAGAGTGGATTCATGGCGATGGGCAAGAAGGGCGAGCAGCAGGACGAGCTGTTCGTGCCGTACT
>DASZVW010000319.1:0-4061 GCA_035546895.1 Polyangia bacterium | reverse complement strand
GCTCGACTACGGGCGGGCCGAGCGCAAGCAGATCGAGGAGCGCCTCGCCGCCTACGTGCGCTCGACCTACCACGCCAAGACGCTGGCCCGCTGGGAGACCGGCGACTTCCTCGACGTGAGCCGGCCGCTGCGCATCGACCTCGAGACCGCCGACGCCGGGATCGGCTCGCTGAGCGACGACAGCATCACCGTGGTGCTGCCGCTCGCCGAGCTGTTCGAGCGGCTCCCCGAGTTCCTGCGCAACCCCGACGGCGCCGAGCACAAGCGCCCCGAGGCCTCGGCGGCGCGCGCGCTTGACTACGTGTACGGCGATCCGCACGCCCACGAGCTCGCCTACACGATCGCGGCGCCGCACGGCTTCGCCGCCGATCCGCCCCCCGCCGACGAGACGCTGACGCTCGGCCCCGCGCGCTACAGCGCCGCCTACCGGATCGCCCGCGACGGCAGCCTGAGCGCGACCTTCCGCTTCGACTCCGGCAAGCCGCGCTACACGCCGGCCGAGCTGACCGCCTTCCTGGCCGGGATGAAGACGCTGGGCGACCGCCGGCTGCCGACGGTGACCTTCCACCAGACCGGCGAGGTGGCGCTGGCCGCCGGGCGGGTGCGCGAGGCGCTGGCGGAGTTCCGTCGGCTCGACGCGCTTCACCCGCAATCGGCGTTGCACGCCTGCCAGATCGCGCGCGCCTACCTGGAGGCGGGCCTGGGCGCGGCGGCGCGCGCCGAGGCGCGGCGGGCGGTGGCGCTCGATCCCAGGTCCTCGCGCGCCGAGCGGACGCTCGGCTGGGTGCTGGAGCACGATCTGGTCGGGCGGCGGCTCAAGCCGGGGGCCGACCCGCCGGGGGCCGAGGCGGCGTACCGGCGGGCGCTGGCGCTCGATCCCGACGACCAGGTGGCGCGCGCCTCGCTGGTGATCCTGCTCGAGCACGACGCCGACGGCGAGCAGACCTTCCGGCCGCCGGCCGCGCGCCTCGCCGAGGCGCTGCAGCTCCACCGCGAGCTGCGCAAGGCCGAGCGGACCGGGCTGCTGGTCAACCAGCTCCTCGATCTCTTCTACGCCGAGCGGTTCAAGGAGGTCGTGGCCGAGAAGGACGCCCTCGGCGGCAACCCCACCGCGCAGGGGATCTACCTGGCCGCGGTGGCGGCGACGTCGGGGCCGGCCGAGGCGGCCAGGCGCGCGCGGGCGCTCATCGCCGACACCGAGGCGGTGCACGAGGCGATGCGGCTCGCCGGCGCCGAGCTGATGGCGGTGCGGCGCTACCAGCCGGCGGCCGCGCTGCTCGAGGAGGCGGCGCAGCACCACGCGAGCGCCGATGCCATCCGCCAGCTCGCCGATCGCCTCCGCGCCACGCGCCGCCGGGAGGAGCTGAAGCTCGACGACCGCACCCCCTCGGGCGCGGCGCGCATCTTCTTCTCGTCCTTCTTCGGCCTGGGGGCCACCGCCGACGCCGCCGGCTTCGCGCGCTTCAAGTCGGTGGTGACGCCGGCGTTCGCCGCCGCGCTGGAGACGGAGAACCCGCAGGCGGTGCGGCGGACGATCCGGGCGCTGATCCGCAGCAACCCCGATCTGCGCGCCATCCCGCCGCCGGTGATCGCCGACATCCTCGCCTCCGCGGAGGTGACCGTCGAGGGGGAGCCGGGCGGCGTCCAGCGGGTCTTCTGGCCGGGCGCCGCGGCCGCCGGCGACGCGGGCGCGGCGTTGCTGCTGGCCGAGAAGGGCCACTTCCGGGTGCTGGCTCTGACCAACGATCTCTCGCCGCTCGGCGGCGAGGCGCTGCGGGCGGCCGAGGCGGGCGAGCTCGAGCGGGCGCGGCGGCTGCTCGACTACGCGGCCAGCGACGCCAGCCTGGGGACCGCCGACGAGCCGCTCTCGGCGTCGCCGCTGGTGGCGCTGTGGACCAAGGGGGCGGCGGCGCCGGCGCGCGAGGCGCGGATCGCCGCCGCCGCGCTGGCCTCGACGGAGGCCGATCCCAAGGCGGCGGTGGCGCCGCTCGCCGACTGCCGCGCCCACCCGGCGACCGACCGCGCGGCGCTCGCCTGCACGGCGGCGCTGCTGGCCGTCGACGACAAGCTCGACAGGCTCGACGAGGGGATCGCGCTGGCCGCCGAGCTGGTCGAGAAGCTCCCCCGGTCGAAGCGGGCGTTCCTCGCGCAGGTCTCGCTCATGGCCCGGGCCCACCGTGACGCCGAGGTGCGCGCGCTGCTGGAGGCGCGCGCCGCCCGCGATCCGAGCGACCACCAGATCGAGAGCGCGCTCGCCAACCAGCTGTTCGAGATGGGGGACTTCGCGCGCGGCGAGAAGGCGCTCGACGCCCTGGCGCGCGCCGGCGCGCTGCCGGCCATGGTCTACAATATGCGGGCCTGGCTGCGGCTCCTGCGCGGCCAGCCCGATGGCGAGACGCTGGCGGCGGCGCAGCGGGCGGTGGAGTCGAGCCAGCGGCGCGAGGCCTCCGTCCTGCACACGCTGGCCGCCGTCCAGGCCGAGCTCAATCACCCCGAGGAGGCCTACCACACACTGCTCGAGGAGATGGACCGGCGCGGCGACGAGGGGAACATCAGCGGGCCCGAGTGGTTCGTGATCGGCCGCATCGCCGAGTGCTACGGCGCGCGCGACGCCGCCCGCGAGGCCTACGCCAAGGTCGAGCGCCCCAAGGACCACTCGCCGCTCGACACCTGGAACCTCGCCGACCGGCGGCTGCGGGCGCTCAGCGCTGGATCCCGATCAGCGGCACCCAGGAATTGAAGATCCCGGCGACGAACGCCAGCAGCGTCCCAGGGACCATCGAGTAGAGGCCGCCGCCCGCGCCGGCCGGGGGAGCGCCGCCGCCGCGCTCACCTCGGCGACGAAGAAGTTCTCCCAACCGGCCGTGGTGTACATCGCCCGCGGCACGGTAGTACGGAGCGATGACGGCTCGGCGGGAGCGGCCCCTGACTCGCCGCTCTCCAGCCGGCCGTCAGAGCCGGCTGGCGTAGGCGGTCATCATCGGCGGGTAGAGCGAGAGGTCGGGGAGCGCCGTGTAGGTGCTGCCCGAGCGCTGCCAGAGCGCGTGCGTGGTCACCGTCTTGGGATCCGAGGGCTGCGCCGCGTTCCAGCTCCCCTCGGAGGTCGGCTCCCAGTCGAACGTCCCCAGCCCCTGGTTGTTGGGGAGGCCGAACACGACGTCGTTGATCTCGCGCTCCATCGGGCCGTACTCGGCGGCGAAGAAGCGGATGTTCGGATAGGCCGCCACCAGCTGGGAGAAGGTCGACTGCCACTCGCTCTTGGTGTTGCTCGTGCTTGAGGTGTCGCCCTGGTACTGCTGGTAGCAGGACTCGCCGAAGGTGTCGGGCGTGGCCCCCTGCTTGATGGCGTTGTCGAGCCAGCTCTTGGTCGTCGAGAAGGCGTTCCCGCGGTCGATGTGGAACGAGATCAGGATCCCCTTGTCGACCGCCTTGACGCCGGCGATGCCCGCCTTGAGCAGCATGCCGAGGTCGGGCCAGCCGGCGGTGCTCGCCGCGCCGGTCACCTTGGGGGTCATCCCCTTTATCGGCTGTCCGCCCGAGTCGCAGATGTGCAGCAGCATCCCGGGCGTGGTCTCGTTGCCGATCTGGACCATGTCGGGGCGCGCGCCGCCGGCGACGAGCGCCGTGATCGAGCTCTGGACGTAGCTCTGCAGCGCGCCCGCCAGGTCGGTGATGTTGGTGTAGCCCTGCCAGGAGACGGGCACGCACTGCTTGCCCGGGTCGGCCCAGTTGTCGCTCATGTGGAAGTCGATGAGCAGCCCCATACCGGCCGCCTTCACCAGCTTGCCGAACGCCACCGTGTGCGTGATGTCGTCGTAGCCGTTGGTCTGGTCGTAGCCGTCGGCGGCCTTGGGATCGACGAAGGTCCGCAGGCGGACGAAGTTCATCCCGTTCGTCTTCATCGCCGCCAGCAGGTTGTTGATGGCGGTCGTCCCCGCCGGCTCCTGGTCGGTGACGTCGGCGCCGAAGAAGTAGCTCGGCAGCGCCGCCGCGCTCCCGCCGGTTCCGGCCGCGCCGCCCGTGCCCGTCGCGCCCCCGGTTCCGGTGCCGCCGGTCCCTGG
>DASZVW010000318.1:0-3031 GCA_035546895.1 Polyangia bacterium | reverse complement strand
GCACCGAGCTCCTGGTCGGCTTCCCCGCGCCGCGCTGAGCGCCGCCCGGCGGCGCCGGCCCGCGCTCGACGCGCCGCCCGCGGCCGAGGTATAGGTGGGGGGCGGTGCGAACCGGCAGGCCACGATACATCGCCGTCGAGGGGCCGATCGGCGCCGGCAAGTCGAGCCTTGCCGAGATCCTGGCCGAGGCGCTGTCGGCGCGGATCATCCGCGAGAGCCCCGAGGAGAACCCCTTCCTGGGGCCGTTCTACAAGGACCGCCGCCGGAACGCGATGTCGGCGCAGCTCTTCTTCCTGCTCCAGCGCTACGCCCAGCAGGGGGAGCTGGCGCAGGGGGATCTCTTCTCGCGCGGCGGCGTGGTCTCCGACTACCTGTTCGCCAAGGACCGTCTGTTCGCGGTGCTGAACCTCTCCGACGACGAGCTGGTGCTCTACGACCGCATCTACCAGATGCTCAAGCCCCGCACCGTGACGCCCGACCTGGTCGTCTACCTGCAGGCGCGCACCGACGTGCTGCTCGACCGGATCCGCAAGCGCGGGCGCGCCGAGGAGCGCCCCATCCGCGCCGAGTACGTCGAGGAGGTCGCGCGCGCCTACGCCGAGTTCTTCTTCGCCTACAACGAGGGGCCGCTCCTGGTGGTGAACGCCTCGGAGATCGACTTCGTCGGCAACCCCGAGCACCGCCGCGAGCTCCTGGCGGTCATCGACAAGACGCACGTGGGCGTCAGTCACTGGAGCCGCGGCTGAGCGGCACGCTCCCGCGAGGTTCCCCGACCCGCCAACACGGCTTTGGCGTAACATGGCCGGATCCGCGTCCTGGCGCGGCGCGCTCGGCGGACTGAAGAATTCCGCCCCCAGGCCCCACTAAGGAAAGGCGAAGACCATGAAACGACCGTTCTTGATGGTTGCGCTCGCGGTGGTCTCGCTCGCCTGTGGATCCTCGAAGGGGAGCTCCAGCGACGGCGGGGGGACCGGCGGCGCCACCGGGACCGGCGGCGGGAACGCCACGGGCACCGGCGGGGCGACCGGCACCGGCGGCGCCACCGGGACCGGCGGGGGCTCGGCGACCGGCGGGGCGTCGGGCGCGGCCGACCAATCGGTGCTGGAGCGGAACAAGCACCCGAGCCGGGACGGGGTCTTCCTGCAGCCGACGCTGACCAAGGCGATGGCGGCCACGATGGCGGCCGACACCACCTTCGACACCGGAGCGAAGTTCACCGGCGACGTCTACGCCTCGCCCCTCTACCTGCAGAACGGCCCCAACGGCAAGGGGGCCTTCTTCACGGTGACGGACTCGAACACCGTCCTCGCGCTCGACGAGACGACCGGGGCGACGATCTGGAGCAAGAGCATCGGCAGCGCGCCGTCGAAGACGGGCGTGAGCTGCGGGTTCATCAATCCGATCGGCGCCATCAGCACGCCGGTCATCGACGCCGGCGCGCGCGTCATCTACGTCGCGGGCGCGACCGGGACCACCTCCATCACCGACCATCAGATCCACGCGCTCTCGGTCGACGACGGCTCGGAGAAGACCGGCTGGCCGGTCTCCGCGCTGAAGGCGACCTCCGGGAACCTCACCTTCACGCCGGCGCCCCAGAACCAGCGGAGCGCGCTGTCGCTGGTGAACGGGACGCTCTACGTCGCTTACGGCGGTCACGACGGCGACTGCGGGCCGTACCACGGTTGGGTCATCGGCGTCGACACCAGCGACCCCGCGATGATGGGCGCCTGGGCGACGGCCGGTCAGGGCGAGGGGATCTGGGCGGCGGGCGGGATGGCCTCGGACGGCAACGGCGTCTTCGCGCTCACCAGCAACAGCACCACCGGGACGACGACCCACATGGACAGCGAAGAGGCGGTGCGCATCACCGGTCTGGGGACGCTCGCCGACTCGTTCTATTCGGCGGACTGGCACGGGATGGACGGGGCCGACGCGGACCTGGGCGCCAGCAGCCCCGTCTACATCGAGGTGCCGGGCGCCACGCCGTCCAAGATCCTGGTCGCCATCTCGAAGAACGGGCACATGTACCTGCTCGACGCGGGGCACCTCGGCGGCATGGGCGGCCAGAAGGTCGACTTCCAGGTGGCCGGGGCGTCCGGCAACGAAAGCATGCTGATCCACACCGTGCCGGCGAGCTACACGACGTCCAAGGGGACCTACGTGGTGTTCTCGACCGACAGCAGCGGCAACTGCCCGTCGACCGGCCCCGGGGGGGCGGTCGTCATGTCGGTGCTCATCCCGGCGGGCGCCCCGCCGAAGCCGCAGGTGGTGTGGTGCGCGGCGGCCTCGGGGACGCCGGGGCCGATCAGCACCACCACCGACGGAACCAGCGACGTGGTCGTCTGGTTCATGAACAACGGCAAGCTGACCGGCGTCGACGGGGACACCGGCGCCTCGGTCTTCACCAGCACCGACACCTGCAGCAACGTGAAGCACTGGACGTCCCCGATCGCCGTGAACGGACGCCTCGTGGTCGCGGCCAGCGGCAGCCTGTGCTCCTGGTCACCACACTAGCGAAATGATAGCTTTTGCGCGCGCCCCGGCGGTCCGACGGACGGACCGCACCCGGGCTCGCAGAGAGGGAATGTCATGAACCGTCGCCTCCTGATCGGACTCTTCGCTCTCCCGCTCGCCTGTTCGAGCAGCGGCACGACCACCCAGACCGGAATGGGCGGCTCCAGCGCCACGGGCGGCTCCAGCGCCACGGGCGGCTCCAGCGCCAGTGGCGGCTCCAGCGCCAGTGGCGGTGCCACCGGGACGGGCGGTACGTCGGCCACGGGTGGTTCGACGGGAACGGGCGGAGCCGGTGGCGCCAAGGCGACCGGCGGCACGACGGGGACCGGTGGCGCGACCGGGACCGGCGGCGCGACGGGGACCGGCGGCGCGACGGGGACCGGCGGCACCAGCGGCGCCCACGTCTCGGTGCTGCAGCATCACAACGATCTGGCGCGCGACGGGCTCTACGTCGACGCCGCGCTCACGCAGACGGCGGCGGCGAACATGGCCATCGACACCTCCTTCGCGAGCGCCA
>DASZVW010000317.1:0-1868 GCA_035546895.1 Polyangia bacterium | reverse complement strand
CGAGCGCCGCGCGGACCCGCTCGGCGCCGGCGCCGGCGACGATCGCGACCGGGCTCTTCGCCTGTCCCTGGTTCCGGAAGGCGATCCCCAGTGCGACCGTGACCAGCAGCGGGAAACCGAAGGTCCAGAACATCGACCCCGGCTCGCGGAAGAAGAGCTTGAGGCGGACGGCGCTGAGCGCCCAGAGGGATCCCGTGGACCTGGAGGTCGTCGGCATGGTCAGTCCTCGCGCAGGCTGCGCCCGGTCAGCGTCAGGAAAACGTCGTCGAGCGTGGCGGTCCGGGAGACCAGGCGGGTCGGCTCGGCGCGCCGTTCGGCCAGGCGGGCCATCACCGCCGGCAGCGCGACGTGCGGCTCGTCGATCGACAGCGCCAGCCCGTCGCCGACGGCGCGGACCTGGCGCACGCCGCGCACGTCGGCCAGCGCCTCCGGCGGCAAGCTCGGCGTCGTCGTGATCTCGACCAGGTGCGCCCCCCCGATGCGATCGACGAGCTCCGCCGGCGTGCCGAGCGCGATCCGCTTGCCGTGGTCGACGATCGCGATCCGATCGCAGAGCCGCTCCGCCTCGTCCATGTAGTGGGTGGTGAGCACCACCGTCTTGCCGCGCCGGCGGAGCGCCTCGATGGTGTCCCACAGCGCGCGCCGCGACTGCGGGTCGAGCCCGGTCGTCGGCTCGTCCAGGAACAGCACCTCCGGATCGCCCACCAGCCCGAGCGCCACCGCCAGGCGCTGGCGCTGGCCGCCCGACAGCCGCATGACCCAGGTCGACCGCTTCTCCTCGAGCTGCATCTCCGCCAGCAGCGTCGCCACCGGGATCGTCGCCCCCCGCGCGTAGAAGCTGGCGAAGGTCCGCAGCGTCTCCTCGACCGTCAGCCGATCGAAGAGGCGCGTCTCCTGCAACGCCACCCCGATGCGCGCGCGCAGCTCTTCGGGCTGGCGCGCCCAGCTGCGGCCCAGCACCTCGACCTTGCCGGAGGTCGGCTCATTCAGCCCCTCGAGGATCTCGACGGTGGTCGTCTTGCCGGCCCCGTTGGGGCCGAGCAGGCCGAAGCACTCCCCGCGCTTCACCTCCAGATCGAGGCCGTCGACGGCCGCCAGCTCGCCGTAGCGCTTGACCAGCCCTTCGATGAGGATCGCCGCCTGCATGGTCTTCGGTCTCCCGCGGTTCAAGTCGGGCTGCGGCCGAGCACTTGCAGCCGGCGGCCATCGAGATCGACCGAACGCGGCACCAACGCCTCGTCGTCTCGGTCTTCTTCGATCGCGCCAAGGCAGTCGAGTGGGCCGAGGTCGGTCATCAGGAAAGAGTGCCCCGTCGTCGCGCGTGCTCGACGATCGGGTGACAGCGCGTGCTCCCCGGCCCGATCATCCCTTTCGCCCATGGCGCTCCGGAGTCTAGATCGCGGAGGATTCCATCGTGCGAACGAGGGACGAAACCGCGGGGTCCGGCGGTGCCGAACCCCGCGGTTTCTTTGTAGCGGGGGCGTGATTTGAACACGCGACCTTCGGGTTATGAGCCCGACGAGCTACCAGGCTGCTCCACCCCGCATCAGGTTTTTGAAGCCGGGGAACCTTGCATCAAGTCGCCGCCGCCGTCAAGAAGGACGTCGCCTTTCGGGTGATTGGGTCCTCGGGGGCGCCCGGGTCGGGTAAGATCGCTGTTCTACTTTTTAGCCTGGCGTAGTCGATGCAGGTACGTTCGAACGCAGTGAGAGTGGGGCGGCGCGCGCTCATATTGTTGGTGGCGGTCGGGTTGGCCGGCACGGGGTGCTCCAGCGCCGGCAGCGGCGGCACGCTGCCGACCGGCGAGGGGGGCTCGGGGACCGGGGCGAGCGGCGCGGGGGCGACCACCGGCGCCGGCGGCGGCTCCG
>DASZVW010000316.1:0-4543 GCA_035546895.1 Polyangia bacterium | reverse complement strand
GGGCCGGTGAACCGCGTGCTGGCGCGCGCGCGCGACGCGCGCTGGCTGCCGCCGTCGCTGGTGATCCTGGGCGTGCTCGGGTACGCGATCTATTTCTCGATCATCACGATCCTGAACCACTACCGGCTGCAGACGTATGGCTATGACCTGGGGATCGAGAACAACCTGGTCTGGAACGCCTCGCACTTCAACAAGCCGCTGTTCAAGACCTCGGTGATCGGCGGCCCGACCTCGACCCACCTCGGTTATCACGAGACCTATATCTCGTACCTCATCGGGATCCTCTACCGGGTCTATCCGCACCCGGAGTTCATGCTGGCGCTGCAGGCGACGCTGATCGGCGGCGCGGCGCTCCCCTTGTTCGCCTTCGCCCGCCGCCACCTGGGCGACTGGACCGCCTGCCTGCTCTCGCTGCTGCTGCTGCTCTACGCCCCGCTGCAGGGGTCGAACCTCTACGACTTCCATTACCTGCCGTTCGCGCCCTTCTTCCTCTGGTGGTGCCTGTGGGCGCTGGAGGCGCGCCGCAACGTGATGGCCACGGTGGCGGTGATCCTGACGCTGGCCACGCGCGAGGACTTCTCGGCCCTGCTCCTGGTGGTGGGCCTCTACCTGGTGATGACCGGCGAGCGGCCGCGCGCCGGCCTGCTGGTCACCGCCGTGTCGGCGATCTACTTCGTGGGGATCAAGCTGATCCTGATGCCGCACTTCCTGAACGGCTACCCGGCCTACATCAACCAGTACGAGGGGCTGCTGCCGCAGGGGGAGAACGGCTTCGGCGGCGTCCTCAAGACGGTGTTCGGGAACCCGGCCTTCACGGTGACCAACCTGCTCGAGCACGACAAGCTGGTCTACCTGCTGGAGATCGTCGCGCCGCTGGCCTTCTTCCCCTGGCGCCGGCCGGTCGGCGTGCTCTGCAGCGTCCCCGGCTTCTTCTTCACCATGCTGGCGACGCACTACCCGCCGCTGCTCTCGCTGGCCTTCCAGTACACCGCCTACTGGACGGCGTTCCTGTTCATGGCCGTGGTGGCCAACCTGGCCTGGCTCCGGCGGCAAGAGGCGGCCGAGGTCGCCGCGGCCTCCGCCGGCGCGCCGACGGCGCCTGCCGATTCCGGGCGCGGCCCCGGGTGGGCCCGCCGCAGCCGGCAGGCCTGGCTGGTGGCGATGACCGCCGGCACGCTGGTCACCTCGTACCAGTTCGGCATCGTCCTCCAGCGCAACACCGCCTGGGGGGGGTTCGCCCCCTTCCACGTCGGCGTCAGCGACGCCGAGCGGGCGCGCCACGCCGACCTCTACGACGTGATCCGCCGGCTCCCCCCGGACGCCAGCGTGGCCGCCGCCGAGACGATCGTGGCCCAGGTGTCGAGCCGCAAGAACGCCTACTCGCTGCGCATCGCCTACAACGACGCCGACTACCTCCTCGCCCGGATCCCCACCGGGGGCGAGGACCGGAACAACCTGCTCACCGCCCTGAAATCCGGGCTTTATGGGCTGGTGTACCAGAAGGGGGAGTTCGCCCTCTTCAAGCGCGGGCTGCCGGCGGCGAGCGCCGCGCCATTCATCCGACAGCTAGGTGGTTGACCCGACTTCTTGTAGGCTATCCTATCAACATGGAAACTCTGGCCCAACCGCAGGCCTACGGGCGCGGACACCGGGCGCTCGAGATCGCCAGCATCACCTTCGTTTTTCTGGCCTTGGGTTGGCTCGGCTATCGGATCTTCCACACCGTGGCCGGCGCGCGCGACGTCCTCTACGTCGTCCTCGCCGCGGTGACCGGCTACCTCATCGCCGACTTCCTCTCCGGCTTCGTCCACTGGGCGGGCGACACCATCGGCGATCAGCACACGCCGATCTTCGGCCCCAACTTCGTGACGCCGTTCCGCTACCACCACGTCGATCCCAAGGACATCACCCGCCACGACTTCGTGGAGACCAACGGGAACAACTGCATCGTGGTGGCGCCGGTGCTGGCGCTCTTGCTGCTGGTGATCCCGGCGTCGACCGGCTGGTTCTTCTACGCCTGCGTGGCGATGGTCTTCACCTGCTGGTTCGTCTTCTGCACCAACCAGTTCCACCGCTGGGCGCACGAGGACCATCCCGCGCGATGGGTGCGGGCGCTGCAGCGGGCGGGCCTCATCCTCTCGCCCGAGCACCACGCCACCCACCACGCCTCGCCGCAGGACAAGTCGTACTGCATCACCGTCGGCTGGATGAACCCGCTGCTCGACAAGATCGGCTTCTTCCGGATCTGCGAGGCGATCGTCGGCCGCGTGCTCCCCGGCGCCGTCCGCCCGGGCTGAGGCGGCGCCGTCAGCGCCCGCCGCGGGCGGCGAGCGCGATCCCGACCTGGCCGATCCAGTAGAGCCCCATCGACAGGTAGTGCGCGTGGGGGATCGGCTTTCGGAACCTGTTCAGGGCCAGGCTGGCGTCGGAGGCGTAGAACAGCACGGCGCCGGCCGCCGCGAAGGGGGCCAGCGGGCCGAGCGGGCCACCGACCGTGGCCGAGGCGCTCACCACCATCGCGCTGATCACCAGGCCGTAGACGACGACCGGGCCGCGCATGCCCGCCGCCCCGGGGCCGATCGCGCGCAGGAGGACCCCGGTGGACGCCAGCGCCGCCACCGCCACCGCCGCCACGTGCGGCGACCAGACCGCCACGCCGGCGAACGCCACCACGTAGGCGACGTGCGCCAGCAGGAAGGCGCCCAGCCCGACCAGGAACGGCTTGTCCCCCTGGCCGAGCAGCGCCACGTCGCCCACCACCGAGAGCGCGATCCCGACGTCCACCCAGACGGCCAGCGGGGTCGCCGGCCGGCCCACGATCAGGAACAACAGCACCGTCGCCAGCGGCTTGCTGGGGACGAGCAGCCAGGCGATCTGCCTGTCGGCCGCCACCACGGCCAGCGCCGCCACCACCAGAACCGCGATCACCGGGACCATCGCCGGCGATGTTAGACCGGCGGCGGGCCGGGCGGAACTTTTGCCGGCGCCTCAGGGCGCGCGCGCCGAGAGGCTGGCCACGGTCTCCAGCAGCCGATCGAGCCGGATCGGCTTGGGGACCATGAGCGCCCCCTCCGGCGCGCGCGAGGGGCTGGAGGTGGAGACGATGACCGGGATCTGCGCCAGCGCGGCGTTCGACTGCATCGCCTGGTAGACGCGGTTCCCGTCGAGCACCGGCATGACCAGGTCGAGGATCACCACGTGCGGCGGCGGCGAGCCGTCGGTGAGCCGGTCGAGCGCCTGCTGCCCGTCGCAGGCGGTCTCGGCCTCGTAGCCGGCGTCCTGCAGCGCCTCGCGCAGCGAGTCCCGGATCCCGTCGTCGTCCTCGACCACCAGGATCCGCTTGGCCCCCCGGCGCTCCGCGCGCTCGACCGAGGCCAGCTTGGGGAGCGTCACCCGGAAGGAGGTCCCCCGCTCGGCGGTCGACTCGACGTCGATGGCCCCGCCGTGCGCGACCGCGATCTGCCGCGAGATGAAGAGGCCCAGCCCCAGCCCCTGCGAGGCCGAGACCGGGCGGGCGCCCCGGAAGGGGTCGAAGATCCGCGGGAGGAGATCGGGCGGGATGACCCCCTCGTTCCGCACCACGATCTCGACCGCGCCCGCCGTCCCCGCCAGCGTCACCGAGACCGGCGTCCCCGGCGTGCCGTGGTGGAGCGCGTTGGAGAGGAGGTTCGAGAACAGCTGCAGGAGGCGGGTGGCGTCGCCCGCGGTCTGGCAGCTCCCCGAGACCGAGACCGCCACCTGCCGCTCGGGGAACGCGGCGCGCAGCTCGTCGGCCGCGCGGTTGACCAGATCGGCGACGTCGAGCGGGCGCCGCAGGCCCACGAAGCCGAGGCCGCCTCCCAGGCGCGCGCGCGTCAGGTCGAGGAGCTGCTCGATCATGTCCCGCATGCGCCCCGCCGAGTTGACCACCCGGCGCAGCGGGCGCAGGAGCGCCTCCTCGCTGACCCGGCGCTCGAGCAGCTGCGCGCTGGTGATGATGGCGTTGAGCGGGTTGCGCAGGTCGTGCCCCAGGATCCCCACGAACATCTCGTTGACCCGCAGGTTGTTGGCCAGCTCGATCTTCTGCTGGTGGAGCTGGAAGAAGACGTCGGCCTTCCCCTTGAGCACCTGGGGCTCGATCGGCTTGAACAGGAAGTCGACCGCGCCCGCCTCGTAGCCCTTGAACAGGCGCTGGCGATCGGCGGCGCCGGCGGTGAGGAAGATGATCGGCACGTGCTTGGTCCGCTCCATCCCCCGCATCAGCTCGGCCAGCTCGAAGCCGTTCATCTCCGGCATCTGCACGTCGAGGATGGCCAGCGCCACCTCGTGGACCAGGAGGAGCTCGAGCGCCTCGGCCCCCGAGCGCGCCTGGAGCAGCTCCAGCCCCTCGCGGCGCAGCAGCGCCTCCAGCGCCACCAGGTTCTCCGCGGTGTCGTCGGCCAGCAGGAACTTCACCGTCTCGTTGATCATCGGGACTCCTCGAGCGCGCCGGCGGCCAGCCGGCCGAGCAGCGCGCCCAGCGCCGGCAGCGCCAGCGTGTGATCGGGCGCGGCGGCCTGCGCGG
>DASZVW010000315.1:0-2814 GCA_035546895.1 Polyangia bacterium | reverse complement strand
CGCATGAGCCACCTCATAAGAAATCCCTCGGCCCCTTACAGCAACCGCCGCGCCAGCCGAGAGGCCCGCGCCTCGGGCGTCAGGATCACGTTTCAGTAACGTTGCGATCGGCGCGGTGACGGATCGCTAGCCGCGGGCGCGCGGCCCGGCGCCGGCAATCCGGGCCGATCGCCGCGGCACGAACTTTGATGAAGCGACGACGGCATGTGGGGAGAACGACGGCAATTGCGGTTTTGGTTGTTGTCGGTATCGGCCGTGGCCTGGATGGCCGCGGGCTGCGGCAACGGCGGGCGTGACGACGGTGGCTCGGTGTCGATGGTCTCGCCCAACCCGGACGGCGGCGCCCCCGATACCGGCGCCCCCGACACCGGCGCCCCCGGTCCGGGGTCGCTCGACGCCGGCATCCCCGACGCGGGGCCGCTGCCGCCGCTGGTCGACAACGCCGCCGTGTACGACCCCGGCGACTACGATCTGGTCACGCTCAACATCACCGTCCCCGACGCGGCGACGCTGGCCAACATCGAGCAGACGATGTCGAACGCCGAGGTCCCGGCGGTGTTCAGCGCGCCCGACTACCCGTCGGACGGGACGACGCCCAACGCCGAGCTCCAGCTTCACGGCAGCACCAGCCGGTCGGCGATCCAGAAGTCGTATCAGATCCACCTGGCCAAGACGGGCGCCGCCTGGCGCGGCTCGCACACCGTCAACCTGCTCAAGCACCCGTTCGATCTGACGCGCGTGCGCAACAGCGTCAGCTTCGACGAGTTCCGCTCGATCTCCAACTTCACCAGCCTCCGCCAGGGTTGGGTCCACCTCTACATCAACGCGATCGACCACGGCCTCTACCAGTGGCTCGAGGAGCCGGACACCGACTTCCTGACCGCGCACGGGCTCGATCCCCAGGGGACGCTCTACAAGTCGGAGACCTTCGCCTTCCAGCCGGTCGATCCGGCGGTGGCCACCGACCCGAAGATGTTCGCCCTGCTGGTGGAGGCCAAGGGGACGCCGGCCGTCGCCAAGCTGGTGCAGATGGCGGCCGCCGTCAACGACCCCAGCCAGAACATCAACGACGTCATCGCCAGGTGGTTCAACCGCGACAACTACCTCACCTGGCTGGCCGTCAACATGCTGATGACCAACTACGACACCAACACGCAGAACTTCATCCTCTACAGCCCCTCGGGCTACGCCGGCTGGTACTTCCTTCCCTGGGACTACGACGGCGCCTGGGACTGGAACGACCAGCCGGGCGAGCCGGCGCTCCCGCGCACGCGCCAGGGGCTCTCCAACTGGTGGACGGTGACGCTGCATTCGCGCTTCCTCTCCGACCCCAACAACCTGGCCGACCTCGACGCGCGCATCCAGGCGCTGGCCGGGACGATCAACGACAGCACCACCGCCGCGCTGATGGCCGGCTATCACGACCTGGTCCAGTCGTACATCAGCGTGGAGCCCGACCTCGACAACCTCCCCTGCGCCGACGGCGGGACGCCGCAGGCGGTGGTCGACTGGCAGACCGAGTACACGCGGCTGGGGAGCGTCGCCAGCGCCGATCTGGCCACCTACCAGGCGACCATCGATCGGCCGATGCCGTTCTGGCTCTACACGCCGGCCTTCGACGACCCGAGCAACCCGCAGTCGGTGACCCTCTCCTGGGGGGCGTCCGCGCAGCTCCACCAGATGCCCTTCACCTACCAGCTCGACGTCAACACCCTCCCCACTTTCGATCCCAGCGGCGCCGTCCTCTCGCAGCCCGGGATCGCCGGCCCGCTGGTGACGATCACGACGCTGCCGAGCGGCACCTACTACTGGCGGGTGACCGCCAGCGTGGCCGCCGATCCGACCGACGACTGGCAGACCGACTACATGGACCAGACGCTGACCATCCCGTAGCCGCGCGATCTGGACGGCGCGGCGCCGGTCGGCGAAGCTCGATCGGGATGGGCCAGCGGCCGCACGCCTTCCCGCGCCACGTCCCCCCGCACGCCCACGGCCGCCTGGCGGCGGCGGCGGCGCTGGGCCTGGTGACGGCGCTGGTGGTCCCCGCGCGGCTGGGGATCGCGGTGCGCCTGCTGGCGGCCTGGGACGTCGGCGCGCTGGTGGAGGCGGCGTTCGCCTGGACCATCATCCTGCGCGCCGGCCCCGCCGAGACCCGCCATCACGCCGCCGCGGACGATCCGGGCCGCCGCGCGGTCGGCCTCCTGGTGATCCTGGCCAGCGCCGTCTCCCTACTGGCGACCGCCGTGATCCTCCGCCAGGCGCGGCGCTGCCCGCCCGACGCCCGCTGGCTGTTCGTCGCCCTCTGCATCCTGGCCGTGGCCGGCGCCTGGGTCCTGACCCACAGCGCCTACGCGCTCCGCTACGCCCACCTCTACTACCGCGACGACGAGGAGGGGGTGGGCGGCCTGACCTTCCCCGGCGACGCGGCGCCCTCGTACCTCGACTTCGCCTACTTCGCCTTCACCATCGGCATGTGCTTCCAGGTCTCCGACGTCTCGGTGCCGAGCCGCCAGCTCCGGCGCGCGGTGCTGGGGCACAGCGTCCTCTCGTTCCTCTACAACACCGCGATCCTGGCCACCGCGATCAACCTGGCCGTGGGCGTGTTCGGGTGAGCGGGCGGCGGCTGGTCAGCGCAGCTCGACGACGCTGACGCCGTCGCCGCCCTGGCGCGGCGTCCCCGGCGCCCAGCGGGCGACGTAGGGGGACTCGTCGAGGTAGGCGCGGACGCGCTTGCGGAGGGCGCCCGTGCCGTGGCCGTGGACCACCACCACGTGGCTCTGGCCGGACAGCGCCGCCCGATCGAGCGCCGCCTCG
>DASZVW010000314.1:0-2257 GCA_035546895.1 Polyangia bacterium | reverse complement strand
ATGCCGCCGCCCGACGGCGACGGCGTCCTCGACGAGGCGACCACCCGGATCCGCGCCGAGCTCATCGCCAGCGGCGTCCCGCGCGACCGGATCGACTGCCGGCGCGACGCCCCGCCCGCCGAAGGGGGCTGCCCGGACGGCGCCGTCTACGCGACCATCGCCCTGGCGCGCGAGGACGGCGTCGCCGAGATCGACGTCAGCCTCGCCGCTCCCGGCGGGCTCGAGAAGCGGCGGCACGTCCGGGTGCTCGCGCGCGACGGGGGCGACGATCCGTCGGTGCTGGCGGGGCGCGCGGTCGAGCTGCTGCGCGATCTGCAGACCAGCGCGCGCCCCCGCGTCGCGGCCGGCCCGGCCGGTCCCGCCCGCGACGACGAGGAGCCGATGCCGCTGCAGCCCCCGCCCCAGGACGACGAGCCGCCCAAGCCGCCGGCGCGCCGGTGGCGGCTGGGGGCGGGCGTGGCGGCGCTGGCCTCGCCCGCGCTCCGGGGCCAGGGGGTCGCGCCGGCGCCCGGCCCCGTGCTCTCGGCGGGGGTGATCCTCACCCGCAACCTGTCGCTGGCCCTGACCGGAGCGGGCCCGTTCGGCGCCGACATCGGGACGGTCGCCGCGCGGGACGGGAAGCTGGCCCAGGCGCTGGCCACGCTGGAGCTGCGCGGCCGGCTGACCGTCGGCCCGGTCGAACCGTTCGCCGCCGTGCTGACCGGCGTGAACTACGTCCGGGAGACGGTCACCGGCGGGGAGATGGCCACCTCGGTCGCCTCGGCCTGGGTGCCGGCGTTCGGCGCCGGGATCGGGCTCTCCGCCCCGCTCTGGCGCCGCTTCGTCGCCACCCTCGAGATCGACGCCTTCGTGACCCAGCCGCAGCTGGTCGCTTACGTCGACAACAACCTGGCGGCGCGCACGGGGGCGCCTTCGGTCCTGGTCACCGTGACCGGCGGGCTGGCCCTCCCCTGACGCGCGCCCGGCCGGGGCTCAAGGGACGTTCATCTGGAAGGCGACGGCGTAGTTCTGCCCGGGCATCCCCGTCAGGTAGCCGACGAAGGGGTCGGAGTCGTGCAGCAACCCCCAGCGGACGGTCCCGTTGGCGCGCGGCGCGCTGTCCGCGGTGAAGGCGTAGCCGACGGTCACCCCGGTGGCCGGCAGGTCGCTGGCCACGGTGATCTGCACCGTGTTCCCGGCGATGGCCACGCCGCTGATGGTGACCGGCGAGCTCCCCGCCAGCACCTCGAACCCCTTCCCCTGCGCCCAGGCGGTGTTGCTCGCCTGGTGCGGCGCCGGCAGCGCCGTGTCCCAGGCGAGCGGCGGCACCGGCACCTCGAAGGTCACGGTGATCACCCGGCCGCTGCGCGCGGCGGCGGTCGGCTGGAGCGGCTGCCAGCGGTTCCCCAGCACCACGCGCTGGTAGAAGACCTGGGCGTCCTTCTCGCCCAGCCGCTCGTAGTCCTTGTTGACGAGGTGGGTGTAGTCGCTCACGTACGCGTACTGGTACTTGGGCCCGGTGCAGATGATGTCGCCCGGATGGTCGACGCCGATCTTCCACTGCGCCAGCGTGGCGCTCGAGGTCGACCCGCCGTCCATGGGGTTCGAGTGCTGCTGCGAGAGCAGCATCGGGATGGGGAAGGTCTGCCCGGTGAGCGGCGGCAGGTCCTGGTTGTAGCTCGTCCACAACGTCACCATGTCGCTCTCGTAGCTGGTGCTGCCGGCGTCCGACTCGCCGTGATCGAGGAGGATGGCGCCGACGCCGTAGCTCTTCCCCTGCGCCTTGGCGAGGCGCGCGATCGCCTGCACCTCGAACAGCGAGGCGGCGTAGGCGCGCCCGGTGGTGCCGGTGTCGGGGGCCCCCTTGGAGATGACGGCGATCGGCTGGCCGGCCTCGCCCACCTCGGTCTGGGCGCTGACGAAGTCCCCCTTGCCGGCGGCCATCGACAGCGAGGTCAGCTCGTCGCCCAGCGCCGTGTGCACCGACTCGCCGTAGATGTTGGCCGGGTACGGGCTGGGATAGGCGGTGGTGATCGTCCGCAGCGGCTCGACCAGCGCCACCATCGACAGGCCGGCGGCGCTCGGGTTCCAGGGCGGCACCGTCACGCTGCCGAGCGAGAGCTTGAGGTTGTGAAACGGCTGCGTGGTGGCGCCGATCGGCATCGCCGGGGCGTTGCCGTGGCCGCCCACCGCCAGGCTCTGGCCGGTGCCGAGGACGCCGGTCCAGCTCCAGGCCGGCGCGGTGGCCAGCGGCGCGCCGCCCGCCCCCGCCGCGCCC
>DASZVW010000313.1:0-1505 GCA_035546895.1 Polyangia bacterium | reverse complement strand
GGCGGCGCCGCGGGCGCGGGCGGCGGCGCGGCCACGGGCGGCGCCAGCGGGAGCGGCGGCGCCGCGGGCGCGGGGGGCGGCACCACCGTCTGCGGCACCGGCGCCGAGAACGCCAACGTCACCCTGACCTGCCCGGCCGGTCAGACCATCGACAAGATCGCCTTCGCCAGCTTCGGCACGCCGACCGGCGCCTGCGGCAGCTTCGCGGCCGGCTCCTGCAACGCCTCCTCGTCGGTGGCGGTGGTCGAGGCGCTCTGCGTCGGGCGGCAGAGCTGCTCGGTGCCGGCCGACAACGGCGCCTTCACCGACCCCTGCGACAAGACGACCAAGAGCCTGTCGATCCAGGCGGTCTGCACCGCCGGCGGCGGGATGGAGCCCCCCACCGCCGGCCAGCAGCCGTTCAAGGGGTTTGCCGGCAACCCCAAGGCCTGCACCGATCTGCAGCACCTGCGCACGAGCTGGTTCTACAATTGGGAGCAGACGGACGGGATGAAGTGCGCCAGCGCCACCGACCCGTTCGTCCCCATGATCTGGGGGCACACCGGCAGCGAGCAGAGCGCCGCCGGGATCAGCAGCGCCGTCTCCTCGTTCGCGAGCAAGGGGGCCGGTTACGCGCTCGGCTTCAACGAGCCCGACAACAGCACGCAGTCGAACATCCCGGTCGCCACCGCGGTGCAGCTCTGGCCGTCGTTCGCCAACAGCGCGCTCCTGATCGGCACGCCGGCCACGCAGGCCAACACCACCGGGCAGAGCTGGTTCAACACCTTCATGAGCTCGCTCAACGGCAGCTCGACGCTGCACGCCGACTTCATCGCGCTGCACTGGTACGGCTGGAACGCGGGGTCGTGCGACGCCGCCGCCGCGCAGCTCGAGAGCTACATCAAGTGGGCCGAGGGGTTCTCGGGGAACCGGCCGATCTGGCTCACCGAGTGGGGCTGCCTGAACGACAGCGCGCCCGACGCGACGACGGTGCTGAACTTCTACAACGGCGCGCTGGCGGTGTTCGCGCGCCACCCGCGCGTCCAGCGCTACGCCTGGTACCAGTGGTCGACCAACCTCTATCTCGTCAACAGCAGCGACGGCTCGCTGACCGCGCTCGGCATGGCTTACGCGGCGGCGCCGGCGTACAAATGAGCGCTGACCGCGCCCGCGAGCTGATCGACCGCCTGGGCCTGGCGCCGCACCCCGAGCGTGGCCACTACCTCGAGACCTACCGCGCGCCACTGAAGGTCGACGGGCTGCCGGCGCCGTTCGCCGGTCCGCACGCCGCGGCGACCGCCATCTACTTCCTGGTGACGCGCGCGCAGCCGACCACCTACCTCCACCGCCTGCTGGCCGACGAGGTGTTCCACTTCTACGAGGGCGGGCCGCTGGACCTGCTGCTGCTGGGGCCGGCGGGGCCGGGCGAGGTGCGGCGCCTCGGGACCGACGTCGCGGCGGGCGAGCGGCCGCAGCTCGTCATCCCCGCCGGCACCTGGTTCGCCGCCGAGCTGGCGCCGGAGGCC
>DASZVW010000312.1:0-3547 GCA_035546895.1 Polyangia bacterium | reverse complement strand
GCTCCATCTCGCCGGCGTCGGGCGCCACCGCGCCCGAGAGGACCTTCATCAGCGTGCTCTTGCCGGCGCCGTTCTGGCCCAGCAGCGCGTGCACCTCGCCCGCGCCGACCGTCAGATCGACGCCGTCCAGCGCCTGCGTGGCGCCGAACCGCTTGCGCACGCCCCGCATTTCCAGGCGTGGCGCGGCGCCGTTCACTCCTTCAGCCATTTCTTGAAGTCGGGGTTCAGCAGCGCCTGCGCCTCGGGCGTCCCCATCGTCGCCCGGGTGATCAGCGTGGCGCCGGTGTCGATGCGCTTCTCCACCGGGCGGCCGGCCAGGTGGTCGGCCATCGCCTTGACCGCCAGGTAGCCCATCTTGATCGGGTCCTGCACCACGGTGGCGTCGAGGTGCCCCTTGGCCATCGCCTCGGTCATCTTGGGCGAGCTGTCGAACCCCACGAAGGCCACCTTGCCGGCCAGGCCCCCGTCCTCGAGCGCGCGCAGCATCCCGAAGGCGGTCGACTCGTTGGGGCAGAAGATCCCCTGCACGGCCAGCGTCCCGTCGGGGTTCTTGTGCGCGGCCAGCAGGTTCTCGCTGGCGGCGAAGGCGCTCTCGGTGGTGACGCCGCCGTACTGGTTGGCGCTGACCACCTCGATCCCGTTGTGGAAGTTCATGGCGTCGAGAAAGCCGCGCTCGCGGTCGGCGGTGCTGGCCGACCCCTCGGCGTAGCGGAGCATCATCACCTTCCCCTTGTTGGCGACCAGCGAGGCCAGGTGCTCGCCGGCCAGCCGCCCGCCGCGGTAGTTGTCGGTGGCCACGAAGCTGGTGAGGTCGTCGCTCTTGAGGCTGGAGTCCATGGCCACCACCGGGATGCCGGCGCGGACGGCGTCGGTCACCACCGGCACCAGCGCCGTGTCGTCCAGCGGCGCCAGCACGATGCCGCGCACGTGCATGTTGGTGAAGCTCTCGACCACCTTGATCTGGTCCTCGCGATCGTCCTCGCGCAGGGGGCCCTTCCAGATGACGTTCACCCCCAGCTCGGCGGCGGCCTTCACCGCGCCCGCGTGCACCGACTTCCAGAACTCGTGCGTGGTCCCCTTGGGGATGACGGCGATGGCGTCGGTCGTCTTCTTCTTGCACCCGAGGCCGCCCAGCACGGCGCCGGCCAGCGCCAGCGCGCTCATATAGATGAAGGCCCGTCTCATGGCGCCGGATAATAGGCCGCCCGCGGAATTTCTGGACATGCCGATTTCGGCCGCGACGTGATAGAGACGGGCCGTGGCCGCGTCTCCCCGCTTCGGCGACGACGTCGAGTTCCTGCGGCGGCACACCGAGACGGTCGTGCTGGCGGGGGAGGGGGGCGCGCGGGTGGCGCTCTGCCCGGCGCTGCAGGGGCGCGTCGCCGTCAGCGCGGCGGCGGGCGAGGGCGGGGCCAGCTTCGGCTGGCTCAACCGCGCGCTGATCGCCTCGGGGACGCTGGCGCCGCACATGAACGTGTACGGCGGCGCCGATCGGTTCTGGCTGGGACCGGAGGGGGGGCCGTTCTCGCTCTTCTTCGCGCCGGGGGCGCCGCAAGACCTGGCGCACTGGCAGACGCCGGCGCCGATCGACGCCGAGCCGTTCGCGCTCGCCGAGGCGGCGCGCCATCGGGCGCTGCTGCGCAAGGCGATGCGTCTCACCAACGCCGCGGGGACGGTGTTCGAGCTGGAGGTCGCGCGCGAGGTCCGCCTCTACCCGGACGCCGAGATCTGGCGGGCGGCGGGCGTCGCCGCGCGCGCGGGCGTGGCGGCCGTCGGCTTCGAGACGCGCAACCGGGTGACCAACACCGGCGCGGCGGCCTGGCGCCGCGAGACCGGCCTGGTCTCGATCTGGATCGCGGGGACCTTCGCGCCGTCGCCAGCCACCACGATCGTGCTGCCGCTCGGGCCGGGAGCGGGGCCCGCGGTCAACGATCGCTACTTCGGGCGCGTCCCCGCCGAGCGCCTGGTGGAGACCGAGGCCGCCATCTACTACCGCGCCGACGGCCAGCAGCGCGGCAAGATCGGCATCCCGCCCGGCCGCGCGCGCGCGGCGCTCGGCAGCTACGACGCCCGAGGTCCGAACGCCGGCGTGCTGACGATCGTGACCTTCACGCTCCCGGCCGGCGCGCGCGACTACGTCAACTCGCTCTGGGGGCCGCAGGCCGCGCCATACGACGGAGACGCCGTGAACGCCTACAACGACGGCCCGGCCGCGCCGGGCGCCGCGCCGTTCGGCCCCTTCTACGAGCTGGAGACCTCCTCGCCCGCGCTGGCGCTTCGGCCCGGGACCTCGGCTGAGCACCTCCACCGCACGCTCCACTTCACCGGCGCGCCCGCCGACCTCGACGCCGTCGCGCGCGCCGCGCTGGGGGTCGGCGTCGCCGAGATCGCCGCCGCGCTCGGGAGGGCGCCGTGAGCGCCGGCGCGCTCCCGTTCGTCGACGCGCACGTCCACTTCTGGGACGCCGCGCGCCGGCCGTACCCCTGGCTGGCCGAGGTGCCGGCGATCGCCGGGCCGCACACGCCGGTCGAGATGGCAGCCGAAGCGGGCGCGGACTTCCCCCAGGCGATCGTCTTCGTCGAGTCGGCGATCGCCCCGGAGCACGCGCTGGACGAGGTCGCCTGGGTCGAGGCGCTGGCGGCGCGCGCGCCGCGCATCGCCGCCATCGTCGCCCAGGTGGCGGTCGATCGCGGCGCCGAGACCGAGCGCGCGCTGGCCGCGCTGGCGCCGCACCCGCGCCTGCGCGGCGTCCGCCACATCATCCAGGCCCACCCCGAGCCCGACTACTGCGTGCGGCCCGCGTTCGTCGACGGCGTCCGGCGGGTCGGCGCGCGCGGCTGGACCTTCGACGTCTGCGTCGGCCACGCGCAACTCCCGGCCTCCGCGGCGCTGGCGCGCGCCTGCCCGGAGACGACGTTCGTCCTCGATCACGCCGGCAAGCCCGACGTCCGGCGCGGCGCGCGCGATCCCTGGCGCGCCGACCTGGCCCGGCTGGCCGAGCTCCCCAACGTGGTCTGCAAGCTGTCGGGGCTGGTGACGGAGGCCGATCCGGCGACCTGGACGGCCGAGGCGCTCCGCCCCTACGTCGCGCATCTCCTGAGCTGCTTCGGTCCGGAGCGGTTACTTTTCGGCAGCGACTGGCCGGTGGTGAAGCTCGCCGCCGACTACCGCCGCTGGCTGGCGGCGGCGCGCGCGCTGCTGGCGCCGCTGCCGGACGGCGCGCGCGCGGCCATCTTCTCGGACAACGCACGGAGGATCTACCGACTGCCATGACCATTCCATTTCGACTGGAGGGGAAGCACGCGCTGGTGACCGGCGCCGGCTCCGGCATCGGCAAGGCGATCGCCGAGCTGTTCGCCGCGCAGGGGGCGTTCATCGTGGTCGCCGATCGCGACGAGGCGGCCGGCCGCGCCACCGCCGAGGCGATCCGCGGCGCCGGCGGGCGGGCCCAGTTGGCGATCGTCGACGTCGCCGACGAGGCCGCGGTGCTGGCGCTGGCGGCCCAGCTGCCGCCGATCGACGTGCTGGTGGCCAACGCCGGCATCGG
>DASZVW010000311.1:0-4213 GCA_035546895.1 Polyangia bacterium | reverse complement strand
CATCGGTCCGGCGTCGGCGCCGCGGACCTCGACGTAGCGCTTGAGCCGCACCTCGGGGAAGAGGGTCGAGAGGTGGACCTCCCAGTCGGCGATGCCGGCGCGCTCGCCGCGCCACCCCTCGGCCATGAAGCGGCGGAAGGTGAGCTTGTCGGCCGGGTGGTAGCCCCCCTCGCGCACCACGAAGAACATCGGGACGTCCAGCGCCCAGTCGACGTAGTCGCCGAAGTGAAAGCTCGGCTCGAACACGAACGGCAGGAGGCCGCACCGATCGGCGTCGGTCTCCAGCCAGACGGCGGCGCGGGTGCTCTTGAGCCCGGTCGGCTTCCCGAACGCGATCGGCGAGGCCGCGAACAGCGCCGTCACCAGCGAGGTGACGCCGTAGGCGGTCCGGATCTTGTCGGCCGCGTCGGCCTCGCTCGCGAAGTCGAAGTTGGCCTGCACGGTGGCGGTCAGCTTCATCATGTGGTGGGCGAGCCGGCTCTCCCGCCCGTGGCGCGGGAAGTAGTCGCGCATGACCACGTAGCGGCGCTTGGGGAGCCAGCTCACCTCGTCGAGGGTGCCGAACGGGCGCACGCCGGTGCCGATGAAGCGGATCCCCAGCGGGCGGGCCGCCTCGGCGACCTCGCGCACGTGGGCGTCCAGCGCCGTCGCGCAGTCGGTGGCGGTGGCCAGCGCCCCCCCCGAGAGCTCGAGCTGGCCACCCGGCTCCATCGTGATCCGGTCGCCGTTCCGGGCCAGGGCGATGATGTGCCCGTCTTCGCGGGTCGGCTGGAAGCCCAGCCCCTGCAGCCGCTCCAGGAGCTCGCCCAGCCCCCCTGCCCCGTCGTACGGCACCGGGCGGCCGTCGGCGCGGACCGCGATCTTCTCCTGCTCGATCCCGATCTTGAAGCCGGCCCGGTCCTTGGCCCCCGACCGGAAGTAGGCGATCAGATCGTCGACGGTGAGGGGCGGCGCCTCGGCGGCGCGACCGCTGGGGGGTGGATGGGGGCTAAAGGACATGCAGCGGGCGCGGGCGAAGGAGGGGCGGGAAGGGGGAGCGAAGGCTAGCCACCACCCCCGCGGTCGTCAATTCCGATTCGGTGCCATCCCTGAAAGGTCTCGTGCCGCCGGTCGACACCGGATAAAATTGACGCCGGTGGCGCATCGCGGGCACTTATGTGATGACCTAACGTCGAGTTAAGGTTCCCGATTTCGGGAGGTCGCGCTCCCGCCGTATACTTGCTTGCCGCGCCCCGTCCAATATCCATGATGCAGCCGTCCAGCCTCTTCGTCGTCGACGCCGACGTCCGCAGCCTCGAGACACTGACGTTCGGGTTCGAGCGAGAGGGGTGCCGGGTCACCGGGACGTCGGACCTCGAGCGGGCGGAGCAGATGGTGCGGACCAGCTCCCCCGAGCTGGCGGTGGTGTCGCTGCGGGAGCCCGAGCACTCGTCGCTGGCGGTGGTCACCGCCCTGCGGGGCGCCGCCAAGGACCTCCCCATCGTCGTGCTCGGCCCGCAGGGGCGCAAGGCCGAGGCGCTGCGCGCCGGCGCCGCCGATTTCTTGACCTTGCCGACCTTCCTGCGCGACGTCATCGGCGTCGGGAAGCTGAGCACGCTCGGCAACAAGGCGGGCGCCGGGGACGGCGGCAAGGGCGCCGGCGAGGACGGCGAGCTGCAGACGCGCCTCTCCGAGTACTACGGCCTCTTCTACCTGCTGCGGGCGATGGCCTCCTCCGAGCGGTCGGGGATCCTGGCGCTCACCCGCGGCAGCCGCCGCGCCGAGCTCCGGATCCACGAGGGGACCGTCGTCTCCGCCACCGTGGGGGCGATGCAGGGGCTGCCGGCGCTGCACCACCTCTTGCTCTGGGAGGAGGCCGCCCTCTCGCTGACCCGGCGCGCGATCCCCAAGCGGAGCCAGCTCCACCTCTCGGCGCAGGAGATCCTCGACGAGTGCGAGCGCTTCCTGCGCGACTTCGCCCACGCCGCCCGCGACCTCGGCTCGCCGCGCACGCTCTACGTGCAAATCAGCGAGCTGGTGGCCGAGCTGCGGGGGCTGCAGCAGAGCCAGATCACGCCGCTGCTGCGCCTGTTCGACGGGCGGCGCGTGCTGGCCGACGTCATCGAGGCCAGCCCGTTCCGCATCTTCGACACCGTCCGCATGATCCGGCGGCTGCGCGACGCCGGCGTGCTGGGCGTGCGCCCCGAGCAGCCGGCCGCGCACGATCTCCCCCGCGACACCCGGACGGGCGCCGGGCCGGCGCCGTCGCGAAACGGCGCGCCGAAGTCGATGTTCGCCGAGTGGGCGATGGTCCCCGATCAGCGCGGGGTGGTCGGCGATCGCCGGACCACCAGCCGGAAGCTGCGGCCCCTGCAGGCCCCGGCCCCGGCGGCCGCGCCGGCGCCCATCCCCCTCACCGCCAAGAAGGGGGCCAGCGCCGCCGGCGAGATCGCGGCCGCCAAGCGGAGGCCGACGCCCGCCGCCGCCTCGGCCAACCTGCTGGCGGTGGCGCCGACGGTCCAGGTGCAGCTCGACGCCGCCGGCGTGCCGGTCGGCGAGCCGCTGGTCCCCGCCGATCCCGCCTCCTTCCCGGCCGTGGGGACGCCGCCGCCGGTGCGCGTCCGCGGAAACACCGGCAAGCAGGTCCCCCTCGACGACGCCCCGCCGGCGCGCCGCGACGCCACGCCGATCCCCGTCCGCGTCCGCGGCAACACCGGCAAGCAGGTCCCCCTCGACGACCCGCCGCCACACGCCGGCGCCACGCCGATCCCCCTCCGCGTCCGCGGAAACACCGGCAAGCAGGTCCCGCTCGACGACCCGCCGCCGCGGGCCGGCGCCACCCCGATCCCCGTCCGCGCCCGCAGCGGCCGGCACGGCTCGGTCGAGGAGCCGGCGGCCAGAGGCGAGCGCGCCGCCGAGCGAACGCCGCGCCCCCGCAAGATCACGGGCGGCAACGCCCCCGCCATCCCCGCCGACGAGTTCGACGCCCTGGAGGCCGACTTCTTCGCCCGCGAGGCCGACCTCTACAAGCGGGAGGCGATCGAGACCTTCGACGACCTCGACCCGATCGCCGGCCTCTCCGGCCACAAGCCGCGCAAGCGCTGACGCGCGCCCGGCGTCAGCTCTTCCAGACCAGCTCGATCTTCCCGATCGGGCTGGCGATCCGCAGCGTGATCGCCCCCGACTTCACGCCGTCGAACTCACCGCCCTGCGCGGGCATGAGGAAGCGGATGCTGTACGACTTCGAGAACGGCGTCTTCGACGGGTAGAAGACCCGCTCCGCCGCGTCGGGGAGGCGGTCGATGGTCACCCGCTCCGACGGCAGCTCGTGCCCGAGCGCGTCCACCAGGGTGACGACCCAGGCGGTGTTGCGCTTGTCGAGATCGTTCCAGTCCCAGTTGGCGCTCTGGGCGGTGACGCGGAACTCGTACGCGGCGTGGTAGGCGTCGCGCTGCCCCTGCCGCAGCTTGTTCCGCTCGGCGTCCGAGAGGTTGTAGATGGCGGCGTACTTCTCGATGTACGCCTCGCGGAAGTCCCAGCTCTTGAAGGTCGCCCAGACCTCCAGCGCCTTGTCGACCACGTCGTGCGAGGCGAAGTCGTGCCGGGTCCAGCGCTCGTAGACCCCCTGGTAGTCACCCGCCAGGTAGTCGCGCGGCGTCTCCGAGAAGTCGACCCGCACCTGCTTCTGGACGGCGCAGCCGGCGCCGAGCGCGACGACGAGGCCGAGCCAGGTCACCCGCCGCCGTCGCGCCCGCGTCATCGCAAGAAGTCTTGCCGGCGGAACAGCGTGACCAGCGGGGCTTCCTTCTCCAGCGCCTCCCGCCCCCCCTCGTCGCGATCGACGAGGCCGAGGATGATCGCCACCTTGAGACCGTGCTCCCGCACGCGCGCGATGGCCTTGAGCGCCGAGCCGCCGGTGGTGACCACGTCCTCGAGGATGGCCACCGGCATCCCCGCGCGCAGCGACTTGGTCCCCTCGATCCAGGCCGCGGTGCCGTGCCCCTTGGCCTCCTTGCGGACGTAGAAGGCGGGGAGCGGGCGGCCGGCGAGGTAGCTCAGCGTCGAGACGGCGGAGGCGAGCGGGTCGGCCCCCATGGTGACGCCGCCGATCGCCTCCACCTCGGGCGCCTGCGTGGCCAGGAGGCGGCCGAACAGGCTCCCCACCAGGAAGTGCCCCTCGGCGGTCAGCACCGACTGCTTGCAGTCGATGTAGAAGTTGCTCTTGGCGCCCGAG
>DASZVW010000310.1:0-5254 GCA_035546895.1 Polyangia bacterium | reverse complement strand
CTTCGAGAAATTTCGCGCGATCAACTGATCGCCGGCGCGTGCCGGCGGCGCTTCCGGACGCTCAGGCGACCAGCAGCGTCCCCACGCTCCCCGGCGCCGCCAGCGAGGCGGCGATCTCGCCCGGCGCCACCACGTGCACCGCGCCCACGCCGGCCTCGAGCGGCGCGAACGCCTCCTCGAGCTTGGGGATCATCCCCCCCTGCACGACGCCGCCCGCGATGGCGGCGCGCGCCTCGGCGACGGTCAGGCGCGCGAGCCGCGTCGCCGGATCGTCCTTGTCGCGCCGAACGCCGCCCACCGCCGTGCAGGCCACCAGCGCCTCGGCCCCCAGCGCCGCCGCGAGCTGGCTGGCGACCACGTCGGCGTTGATGTTGAGCGTCTCGCCCGCCGCGCCCGCGCCCAGGCAGGCGATCACCGGCAAGTAGCCGGCGGTGTCCAGCGCGTCGAGCAACGGGCGGTCGAAGCCGTCGACGTCGCCCACCAGCCCGAAGTCGACCGCCGCCCCGCCCGAGCCGGAGACCGCGCGGGGCGGGCGGCGGTGCGCCCGCACCACGCCGCTCGAGCCCGACAGCCCCACCGCCGGCACGCCGGCCGCCCGCAGCGCCGCCACCAGGTCGACGTTGAGCCGGCCGGCCACCACCATCTTCACCACGTCGAGCGCCGCCGCGTCGGTGATCCGCCGGCCGCCCACGATCTGCGGCTCGATCCCCAGCCGCTTCGACAGCTCCGTCGTCTGCGGCCCGCCCCCGTGCACCACCACCAGCCGCCGCCCCGCCGCGCGCGCCCGCGCGATCTCCGCCGCCGCCAAGTCCACCGCCGGTGCGGACAGCACGTCGCCGCCCAGCTTGATGACGGCGTCGACTGCGGCTACGGCCACGGGCCGGGGTCCTCGAGCGAGGCCGTCTCCGGCAGCCCCAGCATGAGGTTCATGTTCTGGATCGCCTGCCCGGCGCCGCCCTTGATCAGGTTGTCGGTGGCGCTGACGACGGCCAGCGTGCGGGTGGCGCCGGCGGCCGGGCCGAGCGTGAAGCCGACCTCGGCGTAGTTGCTGCCGGCCACGGCCGCCACCTCGGGGAGGCGGTCGCGCACGAAGCGGACGAACGGCTCGCGCGCGTAGCCGGCGTCGTAGAGGGCGGCGACCTCCGCCTCGCCGGTCTTCGCCGGCAGCTCGACGAAGCTGGTGGCCAGGATCCCGCGCGACAGCGGCGCCGAGACCGGCACGAAGCGCAGCTCCACCGACGGCGCGCCGGCCGCCGCCAGCGTCTCCAGGATCTCCGGGGTGTGCTGGTGCTCGAGCACCTTGTAGGTCTTGAGGTTCACCGCCCGCACCGGGTGGTGCGTCCCCGCCGACGGCGCGATGCCGCTCCCCGAGGAGCCGGTCATCCCGACGACGTGGACCACACCCGAGAGCAGCCCGGCGCGCGCCAGCGGCAGCAGCCCCAGCTCGATGGTGGTGGCGAAGCAGCCGGGCGAGGCGACCGCGCGCGCCGCCTTGATGGCGTCCCGGTTGAGCTCGGGCAAGCCGTAGACGAAGGTCCCCAGCGCCTCCGGGTGCGGGTGGGTGGCGCCGTAGTAACGGGCGTAGGCGGCGGCGTCGCGCAGCCGGAAGTCGCCCGACATGTCGACCACCTTGGCGCCCGCGGCCAGGACGGCGGGCGCGTGGTGGGCGCTCACCTTGTGCGGAAGGCCGAGCAGCGCCACGTCGCAGCCGCGCGCCGCCTCGGCGGGCGGCACGTTCTCGAACACCAGCGGGCTGCGCCCGGTGAGCGGCGGGTGCACGGCGCCCAGCGGCTCGCCGACGTGGTCGACGGCGACCACCCGCACCAGCTCGACGTCGGGATGGATCAGGAGGCGGCGGATCATCTCGGCGCCGCCGTAGCCGGTGCCGCCGATGACGGCCGCCTTGAACCGCTTCATCGCCGGTGTGGGGACCTCTCAGCGGTCACGAACACGGCGGTATCGTTCCGTTCGCACAGACGCAGGTGAGATTGGGGTTCCCGTCGGGGTTGTCGCCCAGGTGCTGGCCCGTCGGACAGGCGTTGCCGCCCCCGCCCATGTCCTGCGACATCGGGCCCGCGTCGTCGCCGAAGATCGGGCAGACGCCGCCGGCGTCGCCGCCCGCGTTCGGGCAGAAGGCCTTCTGCGGGCCGCAGCCGACGGCGAACGCGAGCCCGCCCGCCAGCAGCAAGAGAGACAAAAACGACTTCATGCCCCGATGATGGGCGGGAGCGGCGGGGGGTGTCAAGACGGGCCTAACCGGTGGATTTTGCGGGCCGCCACGGCTCATCCGAAGCGCCGCCGCGGCGCCCGGCTCAGCGGCGTTTGCCCTGGAAAATACGGTGTCCGCGTTGACGAGGCGCGATCGTCCCCCTACCCTCAAAGTCTCGTGCACCGCGTCTGGTTGAGCCTGTTTCTCGGGTCGTTCGTGCTCTCTCTCCCCGTCGCGGCGTCGGCCGGAAACGGGCTCCGGCTGCGCGCCGTGGTGCCGTCGGGGCCGCCGCCGGCCATCATGCCGCTCGCCGACGTCAAGCCCGGGATGGTCGGCCAGGCGCTGACCGTCTTCCAGGGGACCAAGCCGGAGCCCTTCAAGGTGCGGGTGGTGGCGGTGATGCGGAACTTCCTCCCCAAGGAGGACGTCATCTTGATCCGCGCCGAGGACCCGCGCGTCGAGTTCTCCGGGATCGTGGCCGGCATGAGCGGCAGCCCGGTCTACATCGACGGCAAGCTGGTGGGCGCCGTCGCCTACGCCTGGAGCTTCGCCAAGGAGCCGCTGGGCGGCGTCACCCCGATCGAGTCGATGCTGGCCGAGCGCCGCCGCCCGCGCCGGATCCCGCGCGAGGTGTTCGCCGCCGGCGCGCCGCGCGACCAGCAGATCATCGCCGCCGAGGGGATGGGGCCGCGCGTGCCGGCCGCCGTGCGCAGCGCGCTCGCCTCGACGGGCGCCGGATTCGAGGCCCCCGACGCCTTCGCGCGCGGGCTCGGCCTGCCGCCCATCACGCCGGGCGCCGGCAACGAGCCGCGCCTCATTCGCGCCTCGGTGCCGCTGTCGGTCTCCGGCTTCTCGCCGCGCACCGTGGGCGAGCTGGGCGACGCGCTCCGCCCGACCGGCCTGGTGCCGCTGCAGGCGGGCGGCGGCCGCAAGCTGGGTCCGCCCGCCGCCGGCCACGTCGAGCCCGGCTCGGCGATCGGCGTCGAGCTGGTGCGCGGCGACATGAGCACCGTCGCCACCGGCACCGTCACCTACGTCAACGGCTCCGACGTGCTGGCCTTCGGCCACCCGCTGTTCGGGATCGGCGAGGTCTACCTGCCGCTGGTCGACGCCGAGATCTACACCTTCCTCCCCAGCCTCTCGCAGTCGTTCAAGATGTCGGCGCCCCTCAACGAGGTCGGGACGCTGGTCCAGGACCGCCCGGCCTGCATCATGGGCGACCTCGACGCGCGCACCACCATGCTGCCGGTCGACGTGCGCGTGACCGGCCCCGGCGTCGAGCCCCGCCTCTTCCACGCCGAGGTGGCGCGCAACCGCCGGCTGACGCCGATGCTCGCCTCGATGGTGGTGGGGAACGCCATCGCCGACGCCGAGCCCGACGTGACCGACATGATCGTGACCGTCACCTCCAAAGTGGGGGTCAAGGGGTTCGCGCCGCTGGAGCTGCGCGACCAGATCTTCTCGCCCGAGGGGGTGTCGAGCCACGCCCTCGCCTCCTCGCGGGGCTTGAAGGCGGTGGGCGAGCTGCTGTTCAACCCGTTCGAGCCGGTGGTGCTCGATCGGATGGACGTCGACGTGCGGGTCGAGTTCCGGCGCGACGTGGCCGAGATCGTCGGCGTGGCCCTGCCGACGCAGGAGGTGCACGCGGGCGACACCGTCGACATGCGGGTCACCATGCGCCCCTACGCGGGCAGCGAGTACGTGGAGACGGTGCCGGTGATCATCCCCCGCACGGTCGCCGGGCAGACGCTGAAGATCGAGGTCTCGAGCGGCGCCGCGGTGAAGCCCGACATGCCGGCCGCCGAGACGCTGCCGGTCTACATGGACAACCTGCGCAAGGCCTACTCGGCCTCGGCGATCGTGGTGACGCTGCAGACGCCCGACGACGGCGCCTCGCTGCGGGGGCGGCTCATCTCCGGGATGCCCGCCTCGGCCCTGGACACGCTCCGCTCGGGCAACCAGACGGCGCGCGCCGGCACCTACCACATCGCCGACCGCACCGTCTTCCCGGCCCGCCAGCTGGTGAGCGGCAAGGAGGACCTCACCGTGGCGGTGCGGTCCGACGCGCTCGGCGACGTCGCCGACCGCGCGGCGCCCTGAGGCGGATTCGCCCCGCCTCCTTTACAATTGCGCCCGCGATGCCATCGATAGGTTTGAAGGTGCTGGCGCTGGCCGCCGGGCCGGCGCTGCTGCTCGCCGCCCTGCCCGCCGGCGCCGCCGCCAGCAAGAGCTTCCGGCAGACCACCGCCAAGGACTTCGAGGAGGGGGAGGCGACGGCCAGCCTGATCCTCCCCGACGGGACGGTGGCGCCGGGGATGAAGGCCTCGCCCGTCTCGGTCGACGCCGCCTTCGTCTGGTGCTCGGTGCTGGCGCCCGACGGGAAGACCGCCTACTTCGGCACCGGCGACCAGGGGCGCATCTACGCCGCCGAGGTGACCGGCGGCGAGGCGCGGGCCCGCAAGGTGGCCCAGCTCGACGCCGCCTGGGTGACCGCGCTGGTGGCGCGCCCCGACGGCACGCTGGTGGCCGGCACCACGCCGGGCGGCCGGCTCTTCACCGTCGATCCGAAGAAGGGGGAGGCGCGGCCGTTCGCGGCGCTCCCCGCCGACCACGTCTGGGCGCTGGTGCTCGACGCCAAGACGGGCGTCGTCTACGCCGGCACCGGCGGCCCGGGGAAGATCTTCGCCGTCGACCGCAACGGCCACAGCAAGGAGCTGTGGGACTCGGGCGACAAGCACGTCGTCTCGCTGCTGCAGGCCGACGACAAGCACCTCTACGCCGGGACCAGCGACCAGGCGATCCTCTTCCGGGTCGGGCTCGACGGCCACGCCGAGGCGCTGGGCGACTTCGACGCCGAGGAGGTGCGCGCGCTCGCCCGCTCGGGCGACGCGCTCTACGCGGCGGTCAACGACTTCGAGCGCACGGGCGCAGGCGCGGCGCCGGCGGTGCCCGCCGCCGCGCACGGCACCCGCATCACCGTCTCGCCGACCGGCTCGCCCGCCTCGGCCGGCGCGCTCCCCCGCCCCGGCCAGCGCAAGGCCAAGG
>DASZVW010000309.1:0-2816 GCA_035546895.1 Polyangia bacterium | reverse complement strand
GGGCCCGCCGCCGCCCGTGCCGGTGGCGCCGCCGCCGGCGCCCGGGGAGCCGCCGCCGCCCGTCGAGCCGCCGCCGTCGTGGCAGCCGGCCGCGCCGAGGAGGATCGCCAGAGACAAGAGAAGGCCGCATCGCATCGGCCCAGTATGCCCGAGTCCGCGGCGCGGCCGCGTGCGGGCGCTAACGGCCGTAGACGATCACGTCGTGGTAGCGGGCCTCGGCGTTGCCGGGGTTCTCGTAGATGTGCGGCTTGTTGGCGTCGAACACCACCGCGTCGCCCGGGCCGAGGTCGTCGCTGCGGTCGCCGACGGTCATCCGCATGGCGCCGCTCAGCACCACCACGATCTCGCGCGTCCCCGGGCCGTGCGGCTCGGAGACGTGGCGCGCGCGGGCCCCCAGGCGCAGCTCGTACATCTCGACCTGCGGGATCCCGGCGGCGGGCATGAGCGGGCGGCTCTCGAACCGGCCGTCGACCGAGCGGAGGAGCTGCCCCTCGCCGCGGCGGAGGATCGAGAGGCCGGGGCGCGTCTCGCCGATCAGATCGGCGAAGGCGATCCCCAGGCCGGCGGCGATCTTCCACAGGACGCCGATGGTTGGGTTGGTCTTGCGGGTCTCGATCTGCGAGAGGGCGGCGCGGCTCACGCCGGTCAGCTGCGCCAGCTCGTCGAGCGACATCTGCCGCCGCTTGCGGTGCGCCCGCAGGTTCTCCGCCACCCGCCCCGCCAGTTCGGCGGCTCCCACCTCGTCGCCCGCGGGGATGGGGGCGCCGCGCAGCTTGGCTTTGGGTCGTCGCTTGGGCATCGCGCCGACGGTAACACGCGGGGGGAGCCATCGTTGTCTTGCATGTCGATTGTGTGTCTACTATAGTGAACGGCATGCTCAGGACGTCAGCGCCTCGCGAGGTGTTCGCCGGTCCGCCGGAGGGTCCCCTGTCGACGATCGCCGAGGCGCTCTGCGACGCCAACGAGCACCTGCTCCCCGGCCGGCCGGGGCGGCGCGGCCGGCCGCTCTGGCCGTCGCGTCCGGCGGTGGCGGCGCTCGCCGACGGCCTGCGCGCGGCCCTCTTCCCGGGCCCCTTCGGGCCGGTCGATCTGGCCCCCGGCGGCGTCCGCGCCTACCTGACGGCCCAGCTCGAGAAGCTCCAGCCGGCGCTCGAGGAGCAGATCCGCCGCGGCCTCTCGATCGCCTGCGAGCACGCCGATTCGGCCCCCGCCGGCTGCCCGGCCTGCGCGCGGCGCGCGGCCGAGACGGCGGCGGCGCTGCTCGGGCGCTTGCCGGCGATCCGGCGGGTCCTGGAGACCGATCTGCGGGCCGCTTTCGCCAGCGATCCGGCGGCCACGTTCCTCGAGGAGACGCTCCAGGCGACGCCGGGGCTCCGGGCCATCACCGATCACCGCCTGGCGCACGAGCTCCACGGGCTGGGGGTCCCGCTGGTCCCGCGCCTGATCGCCGAGCTGGCGCGCGCCGCCACCGGCATCGACATCCACCCGGGCGCCGAGATCGGGCCGCACTTCTTCATCGACCACGGCGCCGGGGTGGTGATCGGCGAGACCTGCCGGCTGGGCGCGCGCGTCCGCCTGTACCAGGGGGTGACGCTGGGGGCGCGCGGCTTCTCCGACGATCCATACGGCTTCCTCTCGGCCCGCGGACCCCGCCGCCCGGTCATCGGCGACGACGTGGTCATCCACGCGGGCGCCACGGTGGCCGGCGAGGTGACGGTGGGCGCGGGGGCGATCGTGGGCGGCAACGTCTGGCTCACGCACGACGTCCCCCCCGGGGCCCGCGTGACGCAGGGGCGGCTGGTGCACGACACCTTCGAGGACGGCGCGGGCATCTAGCGTTTCGGGGCGGCGGCGGCGAGGTGGGGCGGCGGGACGGGGGCCACCCGCGCGAGGGGGGCTCGTGCGGGTGGCCGGGGTGGCGCCGCCGGCGCGTTGTCTCGTAAAGTAGAGGCCCGGCCGCGCTCTCCGGAGGCACGACGTCCGGCGTTCCTCGCGCGCCCCGTAACGGGGTTCCGGAAACGCCGCAAACGTCGTTGAGGTCCGAATGGAGGGCGGACGTGGGGGCATGTACGGCCGGCTGCGACGTCCGTCGCGCCACGTGGCCGCGCACTTGGGGGCTGTCTTCGGGGCGGCGTTCGGCGCTATTGTAGACGCGTGCAAACCTGCGCGTACCGCGGCGCTCCGTCGGTGGGAGGCGCGCGGACGAGCGCGTCCTGGCTGATCGCGTGCCTGATCGTCGCGCTGCTGCTCCCGCGCGCCGCGCGCGCGGAGGATCGCGACGCCGCCACGGTCGGCAAGATCACGTTGCTCAATCGCAAGGCCGTCGACGCCTATCAACACCTGGAGTTCGAGACGGCGGTGCGGCTCCTCAACGAGGCGCTGGAGGTCTCCGAGCGGGCGGGCCTCACCATGCACCCCATCCGCGCGCGCACCTTCATGACGCTGGGGATCGTGACCCTCGGCGGGTACAAGCAGCGCGATCAGGCCATCAAGTACTTCCACAAGGCGCTGCAGATCCAGCCCGAGGTGCGGCTCAGCCCGGGGCTGGCCAACCCGGAGATCCAGGCGGCGTTCGACGAGGCGATCGCCACCCTCGGCACCGGCACCAGCGACGAGATGCCGCCCGAGAAGGCGCTGGTCCACGAGCCGGTCCGCGTCGGGCAGGCGGGGCGCGCGGTGCCGATCACCGTGGTCCCCGACAAGGACCTGGGGGCGAGCGCGATCGTGCTCCGCTACCGGCCGGTCGCGGCGCCCGCGTTCATCGACCTGCCGATGGAGAAGGATCCCTCGGGGACCTACGTGGGGGCCATCCCCGC
>DASZVW010000308.1:0-1816 GCA_035546895.1 Polyangia bacterium | reverse complement strand
CCGCCGCCCCCGCCCGCGCCTCGCCGAGCTCGCGGGCGTCGATCCGCAGCGCGATCATGCGCGAGAACGGCGGGTAGTCGGTGGCCTGCCGCTCCTCGAGCTCGTGGCGGACGAAGCCGTCGTAGTCGTGCGCCACCACCGCCGCGATGGCCGCGTGGTCCGGCTTGTAGGTCTGGATGACCACTCGCCCCGGCCGCTCGCCGCGCCCGGCGCGCCCCGCCACCTGCTCGATGAGCTGGAACGTCCGCTCGGTGGCGCGGAAGTCGGGCAGGTCCATCCCCTGATCCGGCTGCAGCACGCCGACCAGCGTGACCCCCGGGAAGTCGTGCCCCTTGGTCACCATCTGCGTCCCCACCAGCAGATCGATCTCCCGCGCCTGCATCCGCCGCAGGATGGCGTCGAGATCGCGCCCGCCGCCCCCCGCGGTGTCGCGGTCGAGGCGCGCCACCCGGGCGTCGGGGAAGCGCTCGCGCACGATCGCCTCCACCCGCTCGGTCCCCGTCCCCAGGCGCTCGAGGCGCGGCGACTTGCAGGACGGGCAGTCGGCGGGCACCGGCGTGGTCTGCCCGCAGTAGTGGCAGCAGAGCCGCGAGCGCCCCCGGTGGTAGGTCAGAGAGACGACGCAGTTCTGGCAGCGGACCACCTCGCCGCACGCGCGGCAGAGCAGGACGGTCGAGAAGCCGCGCCGGTTGAGGAAGAGGATGCTCTGCTCGCCGGCCGCCAGCGCGGCGCCCAGCGCCTCGGCGAGCGGCGCCGAGAGAAGGCCGTCGGGGCCGGGCGGGTGGCGCCGCAGGTCGACCACCTCGACCGACGGCAGCGGGCGCGGCGTGGCCCGCTCGGGGAGCAGGAGCCGGGTGAAGCGCCCGCGGCGCACGTTGTAGGCGCTCTCCAGCGAGGGGGTGGCCGATCCCAGCACCGCCAGCGCGCCGGCCTGCTGCGCCCGCACCAGCGCCAGGTCGCGCCCGTGGTAGCGGACCCCCTCCTCCTGCTTGAACGAGGGGTCGTGCTCCTCGTCGACCACCACCACGCCGAGCGCGCGCACCGGCGCGAACACCGCCGAGCGGGCGCCGAGCGCGATCCCCACCTCGCCGGCGCGCAGGCGGCGCCAGGCGGCCAGCCGCTCGCGGGGCGGAAGCGCGCTGTGCAGCACCGCCACGTCCTCGCCGAACCGGGCCCGGAAGCGCGCCGCGAGCTGCGGGGTCAGCGCGATCTCGGGGACCAGCACCAGCGCCCCCCGGCCGGCCGCGCGCGCCGCCGCGATCACCCGCAGATAGACCTCGGTCTTCCCGGAGCCGGTCACCCCCTGGAGCAGGAAGCTGGCGAACCCCCGGGGCAGCGCGCCCACCAGCGCCTCGACCGCCGCCGCCTGCGCGGCGTTGAGGCTGATCTCCGACGGCGCGGCCGGCGCGGCGGGCGGCGCCGTCGGAACCGGGCGGTGCTCGATGCGCGCCAGGCCGGCCGCCACCAGCGCGCGGAGCTGCGTCCGCTCGCCCGCCGACAGCCCGGCCAGCGGCAGCCCACCGGCGGCCTCCGCCAGCCGGGCCAGCACCGCCCGCCGCGCCGCCGCCCGCTTGGGGAGCGCCGCCGGATCGCCGCCGGTGGCCAAGGCCAGCGCGATGGTGGGGACCGGGCGGCGTGGCTGCACCTCGTCGCCCACCTCGACCAGCCCCTCGCCGGCCAGCCGCGGCAGCGCGCCGCGCGCGCGCGGGACCAGCTTGAAGAGGCGCGCCAGCCCCAGCTCGCCGCCCGCGTCGGCCAGCGCCCCCAGCACCGGATCGCGGGGGGCGTCGGCGATCAGCGTCCCCTGCCGCTCGAG
>DASZVW010000307.1:0-2196 GCA_035546895.1 Polyangia bacterium | reverse complement strand
GCCCCGTACTTCAGCGACGGCAGCGCGCGCACGCTCGAGGAGGTGCTCCGCCGCACCGATCCCGACGCCGACTTCGTGCACGCGCCGGCCAACGCCGCCCGGCCGCCGGCCTTCTCGGCCGACGAGCAGGCGGCGCTGCTGGCGTTCCTGCGCGCGCTCTAGACTCGAAACCCTGGGAGGGTTCCGAACCTCCCGCGATGGGCTCGGGCCGGCAAAGCCGTCCCTCCCCCGACGCGCGCTCTAGACTCGGGCTTACCAGCCGCCGCCCGAGGGCTTGGCCCCCTCGTCGGCGCCCTTGTCACCCTTGTCGTCCTTCTTGTCCGACTTCTTCTTTTTCTTGCTGCTCTTCGCGCTGTCGCCGGCCGGGTTGTCGTCGGCCTTGACCGGGTACGAGACGAAGAACGAACCGGCGAGGATCGCCGCGAGGATCAACTTCATGGAAGTCTCCTTGGTTGGTGGTGGACCAGCAGGGCCCTTGTAGACCATTTCCCCGGCGCGCGCGAGCGGACCCCGGGGGGCCGGCCGGTCACCAGGAGAGGCCGAACCCGTAGGGGAAGAGCGGCGCGTAGCGGGCGTCGCCCACGTTGATCGGGATCTGCGCCATGTCGCGCGGCCAGCTGCAGGGGAGCTTGCCGGTCGGCTTGACGCCGCCGCCGAGCACGTCGGCGATCCCGGCCCCCTCGGTCCCCGGCAGCCAGGCGGCCACCAGCGCGGCGGCGTCGTCGGCGAGCGCGCCCAGGATCAGCGGCCGGCCCGAGAGGAGGACCACCACCAGCGGCTTGCCGCTCGCCTTGGCCGCCGCGAGCAGCGCCAGGTCCTCGGCGCCGAGCTCCAGCTTGTCGCGATCGCCGCTCCCCTCGGCGTAGGGATCCTCGCCCACCACCGCCACCACCACGTCGGCGCCTGCGGCCCCGCCCGCGTCCTTGGAGAAGGTCACCCGCCCGGCGCCCAGGACCTCTTCGAACCCCTGGCGGATGGTGGTCCCGGGGGTGGTGGCGCCGCGCCGGCCGCGCCAGCCCACCGACCAGCCGCCGCACTGCACGCCCATGTCGTCGGCGCGGAAGCCGCACAGGTGCACGCGCGCGGCGGCGGCGAGCGGCAGCACGTTCTTGTCGTTCTTCAGCACCACCAGGCTCTGCCGGACCGCCTGGCGCGCGACCGCCCGGTGCTCGGGCGAGCCGATCCGCGCGGTGAGCGCCGGATCGGTGAACGGCCGCTCCCACAGCTTGAAGCGGGCCTTCTGGCGCAGGATGCGGCGGACGGCGTCGTCGATGCGCGCCGGCGGCACCCGCCCCGCGGCGACCAGCGCCTTCAGGTCGGCGACGAAGTCGCGGTAGTGGATGGGCACCATCACCATGTCGATGCCGGCGTTGACGGCCACCTCGACGTCCTGCTGGTAGTCGTCGGACATCTTGTCGATGGCCGCCCAGTCGGTGACCACGAAGCCCGGGAAGCCCAGCTCGCCCTTGAGCACGCCGGTGATGAGCGCCTGGTTGGCGTGCATCGGCTGGTCGTTCCAGCTCGAGTAGGAGACCATCACGCTGCCGACGCCGGCCTTCACGCAGGCGGTGTAGCCGGGGAGATGGATCCGGCGCAGCTCCTCGAGGCTGACCCGGGTGTCCCCCTGGTCCATGCCCCGGTCGGTGCCGCCGTCGCCGACGAAGTGCTTGGCGGTGGCCAGCACGGCGCTGGCGGGCTCGGAGGCGGGGGCGTCCTGAAACCCGCGCACGGCGGCCGGGCCCAGCAGCTCGGCCAGCTCGGGCGACTCGCCGAAGCTCTCGTAGGTCCGTCCCCAGCGCTCGTCGCGCGCCACCGCGATGCAGGGGGCGAAGGTCCAGCGCGCGCCGCTGCCGGCGACCTCGCGCGCCGTCACCCGCGCGGCCTTCTCGACGATCCCGGGGTCGCGCGTGGCGCCGAGGCCGATGTTGTGCGGGAACAGCACCGCCCCCTTGACGTCGCCGTCGCCGTGGACCGCGTCGACGCCGTAGATCATCGGCACGCCGAGCCGGGTCGAGAGCGCCTGGCTCTGGAAGCGGTCGATCATCGCCGCCCAGGTGGCGCGGTCGTTCGGCTTGGGGAGCGAGTCGCCGCCCGAGAGCAGCGCCCCCATGAAGAACTGGGCGATCTCGCGCCCGTCGGTGAGCGCGCTACGGTCGGCCTGGGTCATCTGGCCGATCTTCTCGTCGAGCGTCATCT
>DASZVW010000306.1:0-4647 GCA_035546895.1 Polyangia bacterium | reverse complement strand
CGCCCGCCGATCCGGAACGACGACGTCGGCTCGGTCGAGGGGGCGCCGAACGAGGGGGCCCGCCCGCCCGGCGCGGGCGAGACCGGGGGCGCCTCGGGCGCCAGCCCCAAACCGGGCGGCGTGGGCGAGCCCGGGATGGCGTCGGTGGCCGGCGTCGTCACGTCGGTGGAGGCCGGGGCGACCGCGGCGGTGACCGAGGAGGCCGGCTGCTCGGCGCGGGCCGGCCCCGCCGCCAGGAACGAGCCGGCGGCCGCGACGAGCGCGAGGCGATGGCACAGACGGGTCTTCAAGGCGCGACCAAAGGGCGCGTCTTCCGGACCAGCCGCGCGAATCGAGAACCCGAACGGGAAGGATCAAGTCTCAAGGTTTTGGCAGAGGGATGAGAGCTGTACGGTGGATGAGGGGCAACGTCTGGGAAATTGGTGAGGCTGATATGGCAATAGCCATCGGAGGTGTCCCGAGGCCGTCCAGACGGCTCACGAAAAACGAGCCCCTCGCGAAAAAAATGGGGGCGGCTCGTTGGAGGCAGCCGCGCGGGCTCTTCGTCGGCGCTCAACGCTTCGGGATCGGAATCGAGGCGGCGGTCGCGGGGCCGATGCCGCCCGAAGGCGGGGTCACGCCCTGGGCCGCGAGCAGGTAGGTCACCACCGCCCAGTAGTCGCTGTCCTTGAGGTTCGCGGCGCGCGACTTCGGCAGGTGCGTGGTGGTGAAGGTGTAGAGATCCTGCGCGTTTCGAAACGGATCCCGCCAGGGCGCGCCCGCGGGCCGCGTCTGCGCCTGGATCTGAATGAGCTGCGGATCGGTGATGGTCGGATCGCCGACGCCCGTGTCGTGCGGGTACTCGGGGAGCGCGCCCGGGCCCATGACCGGGGGCGCGCCGGCCAGCCCCTCGCCGTGGCCGCCGTGGCAGCTCGCGCACTCGTTGCTGTACACGGTCGCGCCTTGCGCCGCCTGATCGTGCGCGCGCGCCAGGTCCTCGGGGGTCGCGCCCACCTTCATGCTCGCGCAACCGGACGCCGCGAGCGCGAGCGCGCCGACAACGGCCGGAGCGAAACAAAGAGAGCGAGGTGAGATCGGGCGCCGCATTTCTGGCGCGGCGGATATTATCCGCGCGCCGAAAACGGTGGTAGTAAATTCGCGCGCGCCGGGCGCCGCCCGCGCCGCGCCGCGCGGGAGCGCGATGGTCCCCCGATGATCATTCAACTAGGCGCCGTCGACTACGCCCTCCTGGGCCTCTACTTCGTGTTCGTGCTGGGCATCGGCGTGGCCGTGCGCCGCGGCGTCGGCGGCACCAAGGACTTCTTCGAGTCGGGGCGCGCGCTGCCGGCCTGGATCTGTGCGCTCGGCTTCATCGGCGCCAACCTGGGCGCGCAGGAGGTGATGGGGATGGCGGCCTCGGGCGCCAAGTACGGGATCATGACCAGCCACTTCTATTGGGTGGGCGCGGTCCCGGCCATGGTGTTCGTGGCCGTCTTCATGATGCCGTTCTATTACGGCTCGAAGGCGCGCTCGGTCCCCGAGTACCTCAAGCTGCGCTTCGACGAGAAGACGCGCGGGTTCAACGCGCTGACCTTCGCCTGCATGACGGTGATGTCCTCGGGGATCTCGATGTACGCGCTGGCCACGCTGCTGCGCGCGATCCTGGGCTGGAACTTCCACCTCTGCATCGCCGCCTCGGGCGCCATCGTGCTCGTCTACATCTTCATGGGCGGGCTGCGGTCCGCCATCTACAACGAGGTGCTGCAGTTCTTCCTGATCGTGTTCGGGTTCCTGCCGCTGGTGCTGCTGGGGCTCAAGCAGGTGGGCGGCTGGTCGGGGCTGCAGGCCCGGCTGGCGGTGGTCGCCACCGCCAGCGGGATGGCGCCCGGCGCCTGGTCGCACGCCTGGACCTACGCCGGCTCGGCGCGCTCGAACCCGATGGGGATCGAGTGGTTCGGCCTGGTGATGGGGCTCGGCTTCGTGCTCTCGTTCGGCTACTGGTGCACCGACTTCCTGGTCGTCCAGCGGGCGATGGCCGCCGAGAGCATGGGCGCCGCGCGCCGCACGCCGATCATCGCCGCCTTCCCCAAGATGCTGTTCCCGTTCCTGGTCATCCTGCCGGGGATGCTGGCCATAGCGCTGCACGCCTCGGGCGACGCCCACTTCGCGCTGCCGAGCAAGGGGGGAAGCCTCGACTACGACATGGTGGTGCCGGCGATGCTGGCCCGCTTCTTCCCGAGCGGGATGCTGGGCCTCGGGCTGACCGCGCTCATCGCCTCGTTCATGTCGGGGATGGCGGGGAACGTGACCGCCTTCAACACCGTCTGGACCTACGACATCTACCAGAGCTACATCCGCCCCGACGCCAGCGACGCGCACTACCTGGCGGTCGGGCGCGGCGCCACCGTGGTGGGGATCGCCGCCAGCGTCGCCTGCGCCTACACGGCCGCCAAGTTCAACAACATCATGGACGTGCTGCAGCTGGTGTTCGCGTTCGTCAACGCGCCGCTGTTCGCGACCTTCTTGCTCGGCATGTTCTGGCGGCGGACCACCGGCCACGGCGCCTTCGTCGGCCTCCTCACCGGGACCGCCGCCGCCGCCGTCCACCACGGCCTCTCGCTGCCCAAGGGGGCCGAGGTGGGGATCAAGGGCGGCTGGCTGGCGGTGGTCCACCACTACCCGAGCGAGATGGCCCAGAACTTCTGGACCGCGATCTGGGCCTTCGGCGCCTGCTTCGCCGCCACCGGGCTCGTCTCGCTGGCCACCCGCCAGCGCAAGTCCCCCGACGAGCTCGCCGGCCTGGTCTACGCGTTGACGCCGCGCCCGAAGGAGGGCGGCGTCCCCTGGTTCAAGCGCCCCGCGCTGCTGGGCGCGGGCATCCTGGTCCTGACCGCGATCCTGAACGTCATCTTCTGGTGAACCATGGATCTCGACGTCCGCCTCCCCATCGGCCTGATGTTCTCGCTGTTCGGGCTCCTGCTCGCCGGCTTCGGGATGTTCGCCGACCCCGGCATCTACGCGGCCCACTCGCTCGGGATCAACGTCGACCTCGGCTGGGGCGTGGTGTTGCTGGTGTTCGGGAGCCTGATGCTGGCGTTCGCGCTGCGGGCGCGGGCGCGGACCCGGCGCACCTCGCGTGGTACAATGTACAGGTGAGGCGCTACAGCACGAGCGAAGCGAGACGGCGAATCGCCGATGTGTTGGACGGCGCCGAGCACGGCGAAGAGGTGGTCATCGAGCGGAAGGGCGTCAGGTTCCGCGTGATCGTCGATCGCGCCGGACCGGTCCGGGTGCCGGCCGCCGGAAAGAAACCGATCATCGAGATTCGAGATCCTGCCGTGGAGCGGGGGGAATGGACGTGGCGTCCCACGCCCGGTGGTCGCGGGCTGGCGTTCTCGGCCAGGCGCAGCAGCTCCTCGCCTCTCAAGCGCTCCCGGTGATCCTGCTCGACACCAACGCGCTCATCTGGCTGCTCGCAGACCACCGCCGGGCGCGTCCGTTGCTGCGCGGCAACCAGCGATTGTACGTCTCACCGGTGAGCCTCTTGGAGCTGCGATTCCTCGAGGAAGCGGGGCGCATTCGCCTTCGGCTAGACGCGGATCTTTTTGAGGATCCGCGATTCGCGATCGACGATCCATCTGCGTTGGATCTCTTCGGCGCGGCGTTCGATCTGGCGTGGACGCGAGATCCCTTCGATCGGCTCCTGGCGGCTCATGCGCAACTCCGGCGTTGGCGCCTCGCTACGGCGGACGGCCCTCTGCTCGAGCGTCTCGGTCCCAGCCGAACTTTGGAGCTCTGATCGGCGCAGCCAGTCAGCGGAGCGTCAGCAACCCCAGCCGCCAGGGGATGGCGTTGTAGTCGGCCGTCGGCGCCGCCGGGTCGGCGCCCTGGTACAGGTACTGGAGCTTGCCGCCGTCGATCTCCAGCTTCTCGTCGTAGCCGGCGCGGATCATCTCACCGTGGCTCACGTCGCGCGTCCAGGTCGGGCCGTCGAAGCTGACGTTGGCGGCGCCGGCGAACGGCGCGGCGCCGTCGTCGTCGAGGACGGTCCAGGGTCCTTCCAATCGCGCGGCGGTCCACGACCGGAAGTAGCGGTGATAGCTGGAGGTGGCGTCGAAGGCCTCGATGAGCGCCAGGTAGGTCCCCTGCCCGGCGATCTTGTAGACATTCGAAGCCTCGAACACGCGCCCCGCGTCGGCGTCCTCCAGCACCACCACCGGATCGCCGAAGCCGGCGGGGAACTGCGCGCGGGGGGTCTCGGTGCGGTACCAGCGGCCGTGGTCGTTGGAGAAGAAGAGGTGGCAGTTGTCGGCGTCGCAGATCACCCAGAAGTCGAGCCAGCCGCCGTTCTGGTCGACGATCGCCGGCGTCCTGGCGAAGAACGGCTGCGGCGCGGTCCACTTGGTCGGGTCGCCGGGGTCGTCGGCGGTGGCGTACATCGGCGGGCCGGATTGAAAGACCAGGTACCACTTCTTCTGCGGCGTGAAATAGAACAGCTCGGGCGCGGCGACGTAGGTGTGGAAGCCGGGCGTCTGGTCCAGGTAGTAGAGCGGCGCCTTGGGGGCGTCGCTCCAGTCGGCGAACGAGGTGTAGACCATCCCGTAGATCCCGCCGCGCGCGACCGAGCTGGCGTAGACGTGCCAGCGGCCGTTCCAGCGGACGACGCTG
>DASZVW010000305.1:0-1912 GCA_035546895.1 Polyangia bacterium | reverse complement strand
GACCACCTGGTGCACGGCATCCGCCCCGAGGCCTCGCCGATCGCCCGCCAGCCCGTGGGGACCGGGCCCTATCGCTTCGCCGGCTGGGAGCACGGCAAGCGGATCCGGCTCGAGCGCGCGCCCGAGTACTGGGGGACGCCGCCGGGGGTCGACGAGATCGTGTTCGACCTCGATCCCGACGCCGTGCGCGCCCTCAACCGGACCCGCCGCGGCGACATCGACCTCCTGTCGCGGGTCATCGACGCCCACTATCCGGACCAGGTCGAGCCGACCACGCTGCACGGCGCGACCACGCTGCTGCGGCTGCGCACGCGCCGCTACTCGTTCCTTTCCGTCAACCACCAGCACTACCCGCTGGCCGATCCGCGCTTCCGCAAGGCGCTGGCCATGCTCTGGGATCGGACCCGCTTCGCGGCCGAGCTGCACAACGACCTGGCGCGCCCGATCGGCGGCCCGCCGCTGGTGGACGACATCCCGGCGCCGCCGCTCGACCGGCGGCGCGCGGCGGCGGCGCTCGCCGACGCCGGCTACCGCGACAGCGACGCCGACGGCGTGCGCGACCACCTCGGCCACCCCATTCGCCTCACCCTGCTGGAGCCGGCGGGGAACAAGCAGTTCCACGTCGAGGCCCACGCCTTCGCGCTGGAGGCGCGCAAGGCCGGCATCCTGGTCGACCTGCTGCCGGCCGACAGCGCGACCATCCTGCAGCGGCTCAAGCGCGGCGACTACGACCTGGCGCCGCTCATCTGGGAGGGGACGCCCGACGAGGATCCGGAGCCGCTCTACGGCGCCTCGGGCGCCTTCAACTACGGCGGCTACCGCTCGAGCGCGCTCGACGCGCTCCTCGACGAGGCGCGCGGCGCCCAGGGGCCGGCCGCGCGGGCGCCGATCCTGTCGCGCGTCGCGCACCTCCTGGCCGACGACCAGCCGGTGATCTTCCTCTACCGCTACGACGTCCCCGCGCTGGCCTCCACCCGCGTGCACGGGCTGGCGGCGATCGGTGACCGCTTCGACCTGCGGCGGGTGTGGGTCGACCCGTGACCGCGCTGGCGCTGGCGCTGCTGGCGGCGGTGGCGCCCGGCGGCGCGGCGAAGCCGGCCTGCTTGCCGGCGCAGCCCGGCTCCGGACCGGGCGTGGTCGATCCGTTCAAGGCGCCGGCCGCCGAGGCGACCGAGCTGAACGCCGCCGCCAAGGTCCTCTACCGCCAGGGGAAGTGGGAGGAGGCGCGCGCGCAGTACCGGGCCGCGGAGGCCGCCGACCCCACGTTCCTGGCGCCGCGCCTCAACGTCGCCTGCTCGTTCGTCCGCCAGGAGCGGTTCGGCGAGGCGGTGGCCGAGGTGCGCGAGCTGATCGGGCGCGCCTACCTGCCGTGGGCGCGCGAGGTGCTGGAGGCGGCCGATCTCGGCGCGCTCAAGGTGCAGCCCCAGATGGCGGAGATCCGGCGCCTGCTCAACGAGGCCGCGCGCGCCTGGGGGGCGGGGCTCGAGGAGAGCGTCATCTTCGTCGGACGCGAGCGGGCGCCCCTGCGGGTGCCGCCGGCGGGGGCGGGGGAGTTCATCCTCAACCCGCACCAGGAGGTCTTCGCCTTCCTGCCGGCCACCGGGCGGTTCCGCCAGCTCACCGCCGAGGACGGGCACGTGGTGGCGGTGGCGGTGGCGCCCGATCGCCGCCGGATCGTGTACGTGACCGCCGAGAAGCTGGTGCGCGGCGCCAGGCCGGGCGACGTCACCCTCGACGGCGTCGCGCTCGGCGAGCTGACGCTGGCCACCATGACCGCCGATCCACCGGTCCCGGTCCCGGGCGGCGTGCGGCGGCTGGAGATCGCCGGCACCCCGCACGGGTTCGCCTACCGGATCGACGGTCCGCGGCTGGCGGGGCGGTTCGTGGTCGGCGCCGGACGGACGCTGGTCCC
>DASZVW010000304.1:0-2005 GCA_035546895.1 Polyangia bacterium | reverse complement strand
GACCGCCAGCCGGTAGTAGAGCTCCTCGCGCAGCGCCGCCCCGGGCGCGCCCGGCCGCACCGGCCGGTTGGTGGCGGCGATGAGCCGCGCGTCGCTGGCGATCGAGTCGTTGCCCCCCACCCGCTCGTAGGTCCCCTCCTGGACCACGCGCAGGAGCTTGGCCTGCAGCGCCTGGTCGAGATCGCCGATCTCGTCGAGGAACAGCGTCCCGCCGGCCGCCGCCTCGAACCGCCCCGCGCGACGGGCGGTGGCGCCGGTGAAGGCCCCCCGCTCGTGGCCGAACAGCTCGCTCTCGATCAGCGTGGCCGGGAGCGCCGCCTGGTTGACCGCCACGAACGGCCCGCGCGCGCGCGCCCCGTAGGCGTGGATGGCGCGCGCCACCAGCTCCTTGCCGGTGCCGGTCTCGCCGGTGATCAGCACCGGCGCGTTCGACCCGGCGGCGCGGCCGATGAGCTTCCAGATCGCCAGCATCGCCGCGCTGGTCCCCACCAGGTCCTGGCGCGCCTCCGGCGGATCGGGGACCGGCCCTGCTTCCCGGGCCAGCGCTCGCTGGTTGAGCGCCCGCTCGATCGTGGCCCGCAGGATCGCCAGGTCGAACGGCTTGGTCAGGTAGTCGAAGGCGCCGTCGCGCATGGCGCGGATGGTCCGCTCGCTGTCGCCGTAGGCGGTGGCCACGATGACCGGCACGCCGCGCGCGGTGGCCCGCAGCTCGCCCAGGTAGTCGAGCCCGTCGCCGTCGCGCAGCCGGATGTCGAGCAGCACGCAGTCGACCGCCCGCGCCCCCACCGCCGCGCGCGCCTCGCCGAGACCGGCGGCGGCGACCGCCTCGCACCCCATGGCCTTCACCACGTCGACCAGCCCCTGCCGCAGCCCGGGCTCGTCCTCGACGATGAGCACCGCCGACGTCACGCGCGCGCCCCTTCCTCGACGGGCGGCGGCGCCGCGGCCCGCTCGCCCGGCAAGGTCAGCTCCAGCGAGGTCGTCTCCTCGGCGCGGGCGTAGGTGAGGTCGCCGCCGTGCGCGCGCGCGATGGCGCGCGAGATCGCCAGCCCCAGCCCGGTGCCGTCGGGCTTGGTGGTGAAGAACGGCTCGAAGATCTCGCCCGCCCGCCCCGGCGGCACGCCGGCGCCGCGGTCGGCGACCCGCACGCGCAGGAGCGCCTCGTCCGTTTCCACCGACGCCTCGACCGTCGCGCCCTCGGGCGAGGCCTCCACCGCGTTGCGGAGCACGTTGTCGAGCGCGCGCGCCAGCGCGTCCCCGTCGCCGACGGCCCGCCCGCCGCCGCGCGTCCCGATGGTGACCCCCCGCAGGGCCGCCCAGGGCCCGAGCGCCTCGGCGCGCGACCGCAGGAGCGCCCCCACGTCCAGCGGCGCCCGCGGGCCGAGCGCCCGCCCGGCGACGATCAAGAGGTCGGCCACCAAGCGGTCGAGCCGGGTGATCTCCGACGAGGCGTGGTCGATGGCCGCCCGCGCCTCCGGCGGCAGCGCCACGCCTCCGCCGGCCGCCAGGTCGAGCCGCAGCTTGATCGACGCCAGCGGGTTGCGGACCTCGTGCGCCACGCCGGCCACCACCCGCCCCAGCGCCGCCAGCCGCTCCTGCCGCGCCAGCTCCCGCCCCATCCGCTCCTGGATCCCGCGCGCCTCCTCGAGCCGCCGCGCCAGCGCCCCGATCCCGACCGCGATGTCGTCCAGCTCGCGGATCTCCGAGCGCGGCACCGGGGCCGTCAGGTCGTCGCCCAGCGCCGCCACCGCCCCCTGCAGCCCCGAGGCCGCGCGCCGGACCGAGAGCAGCGAGTAGGAGGCGCTGGCCACCAGCAACAGCGCCGAGAAGGCCAGCGCGACCACCAGCAGCCGCCAGCTCTGGAGCGTGGGCGACGGCCGCACCTCGACCGCCGCCCAGAGCAGCGCGCCGCCCGCCGTCGGCGCCACCCGCACCACCACCTGGCCGCCGTCGATCTCCGCCTCGGCGTCGGCCGGCGCGGCGCTCCCGGCCACCTCGACGGCGG
>DASZVW010000303.1:0-1774 GCA_035546895.1 Polyangia bacterium | reverse complement strand
GTTCGCCATCGTCCCCGGCGCGCTGCTGCTGCCGCTGGCCGCCGCCGCGCTGCCGCTCGAGCGGGCGCGCGCCTTCCGCGTCGGCGCCCTCGCCTCGGCGGCGCTCTTCTCGCTGGCGGTCTGGCTGGTGGCCACGGTCGGACGCGAGCGGATCTGGGCGGGCGCCGAGTCGATGGGGGCATTCACCCGGCTCGACGGCGAGGACCGGGCGCTGGCCGCCCACCTGCGCGCCGTCCGCCAGCCGGGCCAGCGGGTGATGATCGAGCCGTTTCGCTTCGCCGACATCGGCGTCGCCCACGCCGCCCGCGTCCCCTGGACCGAGGACGTCACGCTGATCGTGACCCGCGAGCCCGGCGCCACCGTGCGCGCCAGCCTGCTCTCGACCGGCGCCGAGCTGCTGGTCGGCTACGACCGGCCGGGCGGCTGGCCGTCGCGGCTCCCCGACTGGCCGTCCGGCGGCGCCCGCTTCGGGCACTGGATCGTCGTAGGGCGGTCGACCCCCGGCGCGTTATAACGGCCGCTTGGGCTGGCTGCTGACCGCGCTCGCGCTCGCCGTGCGCCTCGCCTGGGTGCTGGGCGTCCCCACCCGCCCGGTCGGCGACTTCGCCATGTACCTGGAGTCGGCCCGCTACCTCGTCGAGCACCACGCGCTCGATCCGGCGTTCATCTACATGCCGGGCTACGTCCTGCTGGCGGCAGGCGTCTACGCGGCGGGCGGGGGCCTGGTGGCGGTGAAGATGATCGGCGTCCTCTCGGGCGGCGTGGCCACGCTGTCGGTCTACGGGACCGCGCGCGCCGTGTTCGGGCGCGGGGCGGCCGTCGCCGCCGGGCTGCTGTGCGCGCTCTGGCCGGGGGGGATCGCCGTCTCCAGCGTGACCGGGACCGACATGCCGGCGGCGGCGCTGCTGGGCCTGGCGGTCTGGCTGCTGGCGCGCGACGCCGCCCGGCGGCCGCTGGGGGCGCCGGCGGCGTTCGGCCTGGTGATGGGCCTCGGCGCCTGGGTGCGCGCGGTGGCGCTGCCGCTGGTGGCGCTGGCGGCGCTGCACTTTCGCGCGCGGGGGGCCCGCTGGGTCCACGCCCTCACCCGCACCGCGGCCGCCTGCCTGGTCGCCTTCCTGGTGCTGCTCCCCTGGGGGCTGCGCAACCACCACCGCTACGGCGAGTTCTTCCTGACCGACAGCCACGGCGGCCACACCGCGCTGGTGGGCGCCAACCCCGACGCCGACGGGACCTACAGCCGGTCGCTCAACCGCCTGTTCGCCGAGGGGACCGGGTACGCGCTGTTCCTGCCGCCGCACCGCGAGTCCGACCGGGTCGCCTACGGGCTGGCCAAGCAGTGGACCGCCTTCTCGCCGCGCTACGCGCTGGGCCTGCTCTGCGCCAAGGCCGACCGGCTGCTGGGGTTCGAGCGCTCGCTGCTCTACTGGCCGCTCTACCGCCAGAGCGTGCTGCCGCCCGGCGGCTGGTTCGACGTCCACCGGGCCGGCGTCGAGCGGGTGGTCGACGGCGCCTGGTACCTGTTCGTGGCGGCCATCGCCGCCGGGATCGTGGCGGCCGCCTTTCGCCGGAACTGGCCGGCGCTCAGCTTGCTGCCGCTGCCGCTGGCGCTCACCGCGCTCTACACCCTCTTCTTCGCCGAGGCCCGCTACCACCTGGCGATCGCCGTCCTGCTGCTGCCGTTCGCGGGCGAGGGGCTGGCCTTCGCCGCCGGCGCCGCCCGCGACGCCGTCCGCCGGCCGGGGGCGCGCCGCCGGATCGCCGTCGAGGCGCTGGT
>DASZVW010000302.1:0-4521 GCA_035546895.1 Polyangia bacterium | reverse complement strand
TAGTTGGCCGCGGCGACGGCGGTCAGGGTGGCCCGGCGCAGGCCGTCCGCGCCCATCATCCGCACGTACGCCCAGGAGATCGGCAGGATCGAGGCGCTGCCCCACGGGGCGGCGCTGATCGGGCCGACGCCGGTCTCCGGGCCGGCCGCCGGCTGGAGCGGGTGATTCGGCAGGAACGGCGCGAGGTGCGCCCGCACGCCGATCGGGCCGACGCCGGGGCCGCCGCCGCCGTGCGGGATGCAGAAGGTCTTGTGCAGGTTGATGTGGCAGACGTCGGCGCCGACGTCGCCCGGGCGGCAGAGGCCGACCTGGGCGTTCAGGTTGGCGCCGTCCATGTAGACCTGACCGCCGTGCTCGTGGACGAGGGCGCCGATCTGCTTGATCCCCGCCTCGAACACGCCGTGCGTCGACGGGTAGGTGACCATCAGCGCCGCCAGGCGGTCGCGGTGCTCGGACGCCTTGGCCCCGAGATCGGCGAGGTCGACGTTGCCGCCGTCGTCGCAGGCCACCACCACCACCCGGTAGCCGGCCATCACCGCCGAGGCCGGGTTGGTGCCGTGCGCCGAGGAGGGGATCAGGCAGACGTCGCGGTGCCCCTGGCCGCGGCTCTCGTGGAAGGCGCGGATGGCCAGCAGCCCCGCGTACTCCCCCTGCGAGCCGGCGTTCGGCTGCAGCGAGCAGGCCGAAAAGCCGGTGATCGCGCAGAGCATCCGCTCGAGCTCGGCGAACAGCGCGCGGTACCCCTCGGCCTGGGCGGGCGGCGCGAAGGGGTGCAGGTTCCCCCACTCGGGCCAGGTCACCGGCATCATCTCGACGGTGGCGTTGAGCTTCATCGTGCAGGAGCCGAGCGGGATCATCGACGAGGTGAGCGAGAGGTCGCGCGCCTCCAGCCGCCGCAGGTAGCGGAGCATCTCGGTCTCGGAGTGGTGGGTGTTGAAGATCGGGTGCGCGAGGTACGGGCTGGTGCGCGCCGCCGCGCCCCAGGGGAGCGACACCTCGCGCGCCAGCGCCTCGACGGAGAGCCCGGCGCGCGCTTTGGTAGGCGCCCCAGCGTTTTCGGCGAACGCGTCCCACAGGCGCTCGACGTCGGCGGCGGTGGTGGTCTCGTCGAGCGCGATGGTGAGCGACTCGGGCGAGAGCCGGCGCAGGTTCATCCGGCGCGCGGCGGCGGCCGCCATCCAGCCGGCGATCTCGGCGGCGCTGCCGTCGACGCGGACGGTGTCGAAGAAGCTCTGGCCGTGCACGCGCACGCCGAGCTTCTCGAGCCCGCGCGCCAGCACGGCGGCGAAGCCCCCCACGCGCTCGGCGATCGCCTTGAGGCCGCGCGGGCCGTGGTAGACGGCGTACATCCCGGACATCACCGCCAGCAGCACCTGCGCCGTGCAGATGTTGCTGGTCGCCTTCTCGCGCCGGATGTGCTGCTCGCGCGTCTGCAGCGCCATCCGCAGCGCGCGGTTGCCGTGCGCGTCCTCGGAGACGCCGATGAGGCGCCCCGGCAGCTTGCGCGTCCACTCGGCGCGGGTGGCGAAGAAGGCCGCGTGCGGGCCGCCGTAGCCGAGCGGCACGCCGAACCGCTGCGCGCTGCCGATCGCCACGTCGGCGCCGAGCTCGCCCGGCGGCGCCAGCACCGTGAGCGCCAGGAGGTCGGTGGCCATCGCCACCAGCGTGCCGGCCGCGTGCGCCTTCTCGCAGAGCGCGCGGAGGTCGGGGAGGGCGCCGTCGGTGGCGGGGTACTGGACGAGCAGGCCGAACGCCTTCTCGGCCCCCAGGTCGAACCCCGCCGCCTCGCCGACCTTCACCGCGATCCCCAGCGGCCTGGCCCGCGTCTTCACCACCTCGATGGTCTGCGGGTGGCAGCCCTGGTCGACCAGGAACACGCCGCCCCGATCGTCGTCCGCGGTCGCCTCGGCGAGGCCGTGCAGCATGTGCATCGCCTCGGCGGCGGCGGTCGCCTCGTCGAGCAGCGAGGCGTTGGCGATCGGCAGCCCGGTCAGGTCGGCCACCATGGTCTGGAAGTTGAGCAGCGCCTCCAGCCGCCCCTGCGAGATCTCCGCCTGGTAGGCGGTGTACTGCGTGTACCAGCCGGGGTTCTCCAGGATGTTGCGCTGGATGACGGGCGGCGTGAAGCAGCCGGCGTAGCCCATCCCGATGAACGACCGCCAGACCTGGTTCTTGGCCCCCAGCGCGCGCAGCTCGGCCAGCACCTCGGGCTCGCTCACCGGCGGCGGCAGGTCGAGCGCGCCGGCGAAGCGGATGTCGGCCGGGACCGTCTCGGCGCAGAGCGCCTCAAGGCTGGGCGCCCCCAGCGCCCGCAGCATCTCCGCCTCCTCGGCCGCGTCGGGGCCGACGTGCCGGTCGACGAAGCGGTCTCCCGGACCGAGCTCGACCGCCACCCGTTACTCCCCCTGTTCGCGCAGGAAGGCCTGGTAGGCGGTGGCGTCGAGCAGGCCGTCCAGCTCCTTGGCGTCGCCGACGGCGACCTGGATCATCCACCCCTCGTCGTAGGGATCCTCGTTGACGTATTCGGGCGAGTCGGCGAGCGGCGAGTTCACCTTCACCACCTTGCCCGACAGCGGCGCGAACAGGTCGGAGACCGCCTTGACCGACTCGACGGAGCCGAACACCTCGGCCCGCCTGACCGTCTCCCCCTCCTTCGGCAGCTCGACCTGGGTGACGTCGCCCAGCTGCTCGACGGCGAAGCGGGTGACGCCGATGGTGGCCAGCTTCTGGCCGCCGCGCTCCTCCAGCCGCGCCCACTCGTGGTCCTTGGTGTAGTAGAGGTCGTCGGGGTACTGCTGCGCGCTCATGATTTTCCTCGCTTGTAAAAAGGACCTGTGACCACCTCGGCGTCGACGCGCTTGCCGCGGCAGTCGATCGACAGGCGGGTACCGGCGGCCGCCAGGGCCACGGGCAGGTACCCGAGGCCGACGTTCTTCTCCACCGTGGGCGCCGGGCCGCCGGAGGTGGTGGTCCCCACCGGCGCGGCGCCGTCGGCCGCGTAGATCGAGTAGCCGTGGCGGGCGATCCCCCGCCCGGTCATCACGAAGCCGGCCAGCTTGCGCGTGACGCCCGCCTGCTTCTGCGCGCGCAGCGCCGCGCGGCCGATGAAGTCGGCCCCCTCGAGCTTGACCACCCAGCCGAGCCCCGCCTCGAGCGGCGTGGTCGTCTCGTCGAGGTCGTTGCCGTAGAGCGGCAGCCGCGCTTCGAGCCGGAGCGTGTCGCGCGCGCCCAGCCCGGCCGGCTTGCCGCCGATCGCCGCCGCCGCCTCGAGCAGCCGGTCCCAGAGCGCGGGGGCGTCCTGGGCGGCGCAGAAGATCTCGAACCCGTCCTCGCCGGTGTACCCGGTGCGGGCGATCGAGGCGCCGAGGCCAGCGATCTCGCAGCCGTCGACGAAGGCGAAGCCGGGGAGCTCGCCGAGCGGCAGCTTGGTGAGCGGCTGCAGCGCGTGCTTGGCCCCGGGGCCCTGGAAGGCGATCAGCCCCGTCTCCGCCGAGGCGTCCGCCACGTCGCAGAGCGGGCGCGCGTGCTCGAAGAACCAGGCCCGGTCCTTTTCGAGGTTGGCGGCGTTGACCACGGTCAGGAAGTGGGTGGCCGACACCCGGTAGACGATCAGGTCGTCGACGATCCCGCCGGTCGGCAGGCAGGCCACGGTGTAGAGGGCGCGCCCGTCGGCGAGCCGGCCGACGTCGTTGGTGACCAGGCGCTGGACCGCCTCGGCGGCCCGGGGGCCGCGGAAGTGGAGCTCGCCCATGTGGCAGACGTCGAACACGCCCACCGCCTCGCGGGTGGCGCGGTGCTCGTCGAGGATCCCGCCCGGGTAGCTGACCGGCATCGCCCAGCCGCCGAAGTCGACCATCTTCGCGCCGAGGCGGAGGTGGGCGTCGTAGAGCGGGGTGCGCTGCATGGCGGCGACATCCTGGAAGAAACGTCGCGCGAATTCAAGCCGGCGGCCGCCGCGCCGCGCGTCGCCGATCGGGCCACGGCGGGCCGTCACGCGGGCCAGAAAATGCCGTCCAACGCTTGACGTCCAAATTAAACACGGCTTAAATTGCGAAATAGCTCAACCGACAAGGAGAGACCCCATGACCGTCGCGCTCGTTCTGTTCGCCATCGCCGCCCTGGGCGGCCTCGTCCTGGCCAGCATCCGCTTCCGCGGGAGCAACCCGCCGCTGGCCCTGGCGCTCGTCCACGGCGCCGCCGCGGCGGCCGGGCTGATCGCGCTCATCGTGGCCGTGGTGCACGCCGGCGCCGCGGCGTCGCTGCCGCGGATCGCGCTGGCGCTGTTCCTGGTGGCCGCCCTGGGCGGCTTCGTCCTCTTCGCGGCCCACCTGCGCAAGAAGAACATCCCCGTGCCGCTGATGTTGATCCACGCGGTCGTGGCGGTCGGCGGGTTCGTGACGCTGCTGGTGGGCGCGGGCGTCCTCGGCTGAGGCGGGGCGGCGCGCGTCATGCCGGCGAGACGAGGGCTGCGCCTCTTCGGTCACCCGGTGCACCCCATGCTGGTGCACCTGCCGATGGGGC
>DASZVW010000301.1:0-4113 GCA_035546895.1 Polyangia bacterium | reverse complement strand
GGCCTACCAGCCCTGCCCGACCACGGGCGATCCCTGCAAGGTGCTGCCGCTCGGCGACTCGATCACCTACGGGCTCATCACCGTGGCGGCGGACCGGGCCTCCTCCGATCCCAGCATCAACGGCAAGGACTCGCACGGCGGCTACCGCGTCGAGCTGTTCAAGAAGGCCGTGGCGGCGAACAAGAACCTCACCTTCGTCGGCTCGCAGATGAACGGCCCCACCATGGCGGCCGGGACCAGCGTCCCCTTCCCCAAGAGCCACGAGGGGTGGAGCGGCTACACCATCAGCATGATCCTGGCCAAGGCGACCTCCAACGACGGGCCCTACAAGCCGAACATCATCCTCCTGCACGCGGGGACCAACGACACCTACATGAGCGATCCCTCGGGCGCGCCGGCGCGCCTGTCGTCGGCGGTCGACACGCTGACCACCATGTTCCCCGACGCGCTGATCGTGGTGGCCAAGATCATCCCCTACCCGTCGGAGGCGGCGAACGTGAACCTCATCAATAACTCGATCCCCAGCATGGTCCAGTCGAAGGTGGCGGCCGGCAAGCACGTGGTGATGGCCGACCTCAACACCGGCTTCCAGACCTCGACGATGCTGAGCGGCGACGGGGTCCACCCCAACCAGAGCGGCTACGACTGGATGGGCGACACCTGGTACGCGGCGATCGCCGGCCTGCTCCCCGGGAGCTGAGCGCGCTCAGGCGGCGGCGATCCTGACGGCGAGGTCGAGCAGCTTGCTGGCGTAGCCCCACTCGTTGTCGTACCAGGCGACCAGCTTCATGAAGGTGGGGTCGAGCGCCAGCCCGGCCCGGGCGTCGAACACCGAGGTGCAGGACTCGCCGCGGAGATCGCTGGAGACGACCTCCTCGTCGGTGTAGCCGAGCACGCCGCGCAGCGGGCCCTCGGCGGCGGCCTTCATGGCGCCGCAGAGGTCCCCGTAGGCGGCGCCGCGTTCGAGCTCGCAGGTCAGGTCGACGACCGAGACGTCGGAGACGGGGACGCGGAGCGACATCCCGGTCAGCTTGCCGGCCAGCGACGGCAGCACCTTGGTGACCGCCTCGGCGGCGCCGGTGGAGGCGGGGATGATGTTCTCCAGGATGCCGCGCCCGAACCGCCAGTCCTTGCCGGAGACGCCGTCGACGGTCTTCTGCGTGGCCGTCGTCGCGTGGACGGTGGTCATGAGGCCGCGGCGGAGGCCGAACGCCTCGTCGACCACCTTGGCCAGCGGCGCCAGGCAGTTGGTGGTGCAGGAGGCCGCCGAGACGATGGCCTCGCCCGCGTAGCGGTCGCTGTTCACGCCGTAGACGAAGACCGGCGTGTCGTCCTTGGGCGGCGCCGAGACGATCACCCGGCGCGCCCCGGCCCGCAGGTGCGGCGCCGCCTTCTCGCGGGTCAGGAAGATCCCGGTCGACTCGAGCACCACGTCGACGCCGGCCGCGCCCCAGTCCGCGGCGGCCGGGTCCTTGACCGCGCTCACCCGGACCGGCCGCCCGTCGAGCACCAGCGCGCCGTCGCCCACGCCGACCTCCCGGCGGAGCCGGCCGTGGACCGAGTCGTGCTTGAGCAGGTAGGCGAGCTGCCGCGGCTCGAGGAGGTCGTTGACCGCCACCACCTCCACGTCGTTTCGCTCGAGCGCCGCGCGGAGCGCCGTCCGGCCGATGCGCCCGAACCCGTTGATGCCGATCCTGATCATCTGGAGCCTCCGTTCTCCCTTATCGAGATACCGCCGCCGGGCGCTGGCTGAAAGGACAAGGTGATTGCAATTCAGGCCAGGGGGCGCAGACTGGGATCGTGGGGCGAGCGACGACGCGCGTCTGGTTCCTGGCGCTGCCGCGCACGGGGCTCCTGGACATCGCGGGTCCCTGGGAGGTGCTGGGGCACGCCAACGACGTGCTGGGCCGCGCCGCCTACCGGCTCGAGCTGGTGGGCCCGCGCCCGACGGCGGAGACGCGCTACGGCCTGGCGCTGGGCGGCGTGCGGCCGCTGCCCCGCGCGGGCGCCCGCTTGCCGGACCTGCTGATCGTCGCTGGCGGGCCGGTCGACCCGCGGCCGGGCGAGCAGGCGCGCGCGGTGGCCTGGCTGCGCCGGTTCCACGCCCGCATCCCGCGGGTGGTCTCGATCTGCACGGGGGCCTTCGTGCTCGGCGCGGCCGGCGTGCTCGACGGCCGGCGCGCCACCACGCACTGGATGTCGCTCGACGAGCTCGCCGCGCGCTTCCCGGGCGCGCGCGTGGTCGACGACGGGATCTTCGTCGAGGACCGCGGCGTCTGGACCTCGGCCGGCGTCACCGCGGGGATCGATCTGACGCTGGCGCTGGTCGAGGCCGACCACGGCCCGCGGGTGGCGATGGCGGTGGCGCGGCGGCTGGTGCTGTTCCTGCGCCGCTCGGGCCACCAGGCGCAGTTCAGCGCCGCGCTCGCGCGGCAGGCGCGCCAACCGTCCGAGCTGGCCGACATCTCGGCGTTCGTCCTCGAGCACCTCGACGAGCCGCTCCCCGTCGAGCGGATCGCGGCGGGCGTCGGCATGAGCCCCCGCACGCTCGGCCGCTGGTGCCGCGCCCACCTCGACGAGTCGCCCGCCGAGCTGGCGCGCCGGCTGCGGCTCGAGGAGGCGCGGCGCCTGCTCGAGGAGACCGCGCTGCCGCTCAAGGAGATCGCCGCCCGCACCGGCCTCGGCGATCCGAGCACGCTCTGGCGCCTGTTCACCCGCCGCCTGGGCGTCACGCCGGCGGCCTACCGCCAGCGCTTCGCGGCCGCGGCGTAGCCCCGCGTCTCAGCCGTCGCCCTCGTCGTCGGGGCTGCGCGAGGGGGCGAAGGCGGGCGTGGCCGCCGGGGCCGGCTCGCCCGAGAGCTTGCGCGGCGCCGACGGCGGCAGGCCGGCCTGCAGCGCGCGCAGGGCCGACGGCGGATCGTCGACGAAGGTGAAGAGGTCGAGGTCGCTCCGGTCGATCATTCCGTGCCGGACCAGGGCGTCGAAGTCGACGATCTCGCGCCAGTAGTCGGCGCCGTAGAGCAGCATCGTCATCTTGCGATCGAGCTTGGCGGTCTGCTGCAGGGTCAGGATCTCGAACAGCTCGTCGAGGGTGCCGAAGCCGCCCGGGAAGGCGACCAGCGCGCAGGCGGCGTGGGCGAACCAGAGCTTGCGCATGAAGAAGTAGTGGAACTGGAACGACAGCCCGGGCGTGATGTAGGGGTTCGGCCGCTGCTCGTGCGGCAGGCCGATGTTGAAGCCGACCGTCCGGCCGCCGGCGTCGCGCGCGCCGCGGTTGGCCGCCTCCATGATCCCGGGGCCGCCCCCCGAGCAGACGATCCGCTGGTGCCCGTGCCCCTCGAGCGTCATCGACCAGAGCGTGATGAGGCGGGCCAGCTCCCGCGCCTCGTCGTAGTAGCGGCCGAGCGGGCCGTCCGGCCGGATGCGCGCCGACCCGAAGAAGACGATGGTGTCGCGCACCTGCTGGTCGCGCAGCGCCCGCAGCGGCGCCAGGTACTCGGAGAGGATCCGCAGCGGCCGCGCGTCGTCGCTGTCGAGGAAGTCGCCGTCGCGGTAGGCGACCGCCGGGATGGCGTCGGGATCGGCGGGGTCGGCCATGGCCCGCCCACCTTACCGCAGGACGGGCGGGCGCCCGCCGCCAGAACGTCACCGGCGAAAGCAGCCCCCCCGCCAGGTCCGCTACAATGGCGCCCCGGCATGTCGCTCCTCGGTCTCGCCGTCGCCGCCTTCGTCGGCACCGTCTTCTGGCTGGTCAGCCCGGAGGCGGCCACCGCGCTCGTGGGCGCGCAGCACCGGTGGTCGCCGCTGACCATCGGGCTGGTCGCGGCGGCGGCCCAGGCGGTCGCGCTCAGCGGGCTCTACCTGTTCGGCGCCGAGCTGCGGCGGCGCTGGCGCTGGTTCGACCGCCAGTGCGAGCGCGCCCGGACGCGCTCGCGCCTCGGCCGGCCCGGCGCCGCCACCGGCGTGGTGGTGGCCGCCAGCCTGTTCGGGTTCCCGCCCGTCTCGGTCACGGCGGCGCTGCTCCCCGGCGTGGCGCCGCGCGCGCGGCGCCTCCTGCCGCTGATGCTCGGCCTGCGGTTCGTCCGCTTCACGATCCTCGCCTGGGCCGGCGCG
>DASZVW010000300.1:0-1933 GCA_035546895.1 Polyangia bacterium | reverse complement strand
GCTCGGCGCCGGCCGCGAGGTCGGCACCGCCTGGGCGGCCCTGGCCGAGCTGGCGGGGGACGAGCGGGGTCCCGTCCGGGTCGGCACCGTCGACGCGCTGGCGGCGCTGGCGGCGCGGCCGCGCGGCGCGAGCGCGCTGGTCGAGCACGCCTTGGGCTGGCTCGACCTCGACGACCGCGAGGTCCGCTTCGGCGCCGCCGGGGTGGTGCTGGAGGTGCTCGCCCGGCGCCAGGTCCTGGCCGCGCTCTCCCGACCGGACGCCCTCTTCGACTACCTGACGCGCGCGATGGCGGCCGTCGTCGACGCCCCGCGCTCCGCCGAGCGCTCGGACGGGCGCCGGCGCCTGCTGTTCGCGCTGCCGCCCGCGCTGGGCGCCGCGGTGACCGCCTTCGCCGCCGGCGACCGCGGCCCCGCCTGGCTGGAGGCCGAGTGCCGCGCCGCGCGCCATCCCGACCTGCGGGCCGCGCTCTCGACCACCGTGGTGGCCATCGGCGACAAGGCCTCCGGCCTGGGCGCGATGCTGGCCGACCGCCTGCGGACCGCGCTCGAGGGGAGCGCCAAGCCGCCCCGCGACCCCACCCGCCGCCGCCCCGGCGCCGGCCGCGGCAAGTCGTCGCGCCCGGTGCGGTGAGCGGGTCGCGCCGAGTCGCGCTACTTCGATTCCAGCTTGTCGACGCGGCTCTCGAGCGCGTTCACCCGCGGCTCGAGCCGGGACTCGCGCTCGGACGTCGCCCGCGTGTACCGCACCAGGAACCGGTGCTGTTCCGCCAGGTCGAGGAGCGTCGTCTCGACCAGGTCCAACCGCTGCGTGACGCCGTCGAGCCGCTGAGACAGCGACTGCTCCATGCTGTCGAGCCGCACGTTCGTCCCTCGAACTGCCTCGCGAATGTCCTTGAGAATCTCGACCGTGATGTCCGAGCCCGCCATCGACATCTCCTGTTCAGTGTAGCACCGGCCCTTGCCAAACCTGGGCCAATGACGCGCGCGCCCTGTCGAGGGGTCCCTCTTCACGCTCGACCGGCGGGCCGGCCAGTCGACCGTCGCCGGGACGCCGGCTCCGGCGACGGCCCCATGGAGAACTGGGCGCGGATTGGCTAACCTCCGCGCGTGATCCCGGAGGCTGCTCCTCACCGGGCCGTCTGCGGGCGGTGCCGGCGACCGGCGTCGGTCTGCTACTGCGCGCACCTGGTGTCGCTGCCGACGCGCACGCGGGTGGTGCTGCTGCAGCACCCGCGCGAGCGGCACGTCCCGATCGGGACCGCGCGGCTGGCGCACCTCTGCCTCCCCGGCTCGGAGCTGCACGTGGGGGTCGACTTCGACGACGACCGGCAAGTGCGCGCCGCGCTCGCCGGCCAGGACGCGCGCCCGGCCTACCTGCTCTTCCCGGGGCCGCGCGCGCTCGATCTGGCCACGGCGCGGCCGCCGGGGCCGATCACGCTGGTGGTCGTCGACGGGACCTGGTGGCAGGCGCGCAAGCTGCTCAAGCGCAACGCCGCGCTGCGCGCGCTGCCGCAGCTCCGCTTCACGCCGTCGGCGCCCAGCAACTACCGGATCCGGCGCGAGCCCGCCGACCACTGCGTGGCCACCGTCGAGGCGCTGGCGCTGACGCTGGGCGCGCTGGAGGGGGACGCCGCCCGGTTCGCCGGCCTCTTGCGGCCGTTCGAGGCGATGATCGACACCCAGCTCCGCTACGCGCGCACGGTGCGCGGGGCGCGCCACCGGCACGCGCTCCACCGCGCGCGGCGGGCGCGGCGACCGACGACGGCGGCGCTGCTGCGCGCGCGCGCCGAGGACCTGGTCTGCCTGCACGGCGAGGCCAACGCCTGGCCCGCGCACCTGGCCGGGCGGTCGCCGCCGGAGCTCGTCCACTGGCTGGCCCGCCGCCCACACACCGGCGAGACGTTCGAGGCGATCATCGCGCCGCGCCGGCCGC
>DASZVW010000299.1:0-3768 GCA_035546895.1 Polyangia bacterium | reverse complement strand
GCGGATCCGGCTGCTCGAACGTGTGGTCGGCCGTGGACACCATCGACGACAACTCGGTGCTGTGGCACAACTCGACCTCGGGCGCGGTCAGCGAGTGGCTGTTCGACGACAGCGGCACGATCTTCTCGGCGCCGAACTACTCCTGGACCTGCGACTCGTCCTGCTCGTCGGTCTGGAAGTCGATCGGACGGATCTGGCAGAAGCCGGCGTGCTCGGGCGGGGTATGCGGGGACAACGCCGGTCTGGCCTGGTTCGACGCCGGCAGCGGGCAGGTGTCGATCTGGCAGCTGCTCGGCACGACGGTGACGGGCACCCAGACCGTCTCCTGGACCTGCGGAGGAACTTGCCCGTCGGTCTGGCAACCGATGTTGACGGCCGACTTCAACAACGACGGCAACAGCGACATCCTCTGGTATGACCAGAGCTCCGGGCAGCTCTCGGTCTGGCTGCTCGACAGCAACGCGACGGTGCTGGGGACCCAGTTGCTGTCGTGGACCTGCAGCTCGGGGTCGGGGTGCGCGTCGGCCTGGCGGCTGGTCGGCGCCGCCGACGTCAACCGCGACGGCAACGTCGACCTGCTCTGGCACAACGCCGGCACGGGCGATCTGAGCAACTGGCTGCTGGACGGCAGCGGGAACGTGATCGGGGCGCCGGATCTCTCCTGGACCTGCGATTCCACCTGCGCCTCGAGCTGGAGGGCGCTGGGGTACATCCAGTACCCGTAGCCGCCGGCGGATCGGACCCGGAGGTGCTCGGTGGAGCGCCTCCGGGCCCCGCGCTCGCGGTCAGTTCGCGCACTGGAGGGCGAGCACCGTGATGTTGTCGGTGCCGCCGGCGGCGTTGGCCGCCTCGATCAGGTTCGAGACCGCGGCTTCCAGATCCGGCGCGGCCTTCACCACCTCGAGCAGCTTGGGGTCCTCGACCATGCCGGAGAGGCCGTCCGAGCAGAGCAGGAAGGTGTCGCGGTCCTGGATGTCGTGGGCCAGCACGTCGACCTGGACGTGCTCGCGCATGCCGAGCGCGCGGGTGATGACGTTCTTGTGCGGGAACTTGCGCTGCTCGTCCTCGGACATGTTGGGCTTGGCGTCCTTGTAGTCCTCGAGCAGCGAGTGGTCGCGCGTCATCTGCTGGATGGTGGCGCCGCGGATCCGGTAGCAGCGCGAGTCGCCCACGTGCGCGATGTAGAACTTGTCGCCCACCACCTGGCCGCTGACGATGGTCGTCCCCATCCCCTTCAGCTTCACCTCCTTGCTGGCGGCCTGGAAGATGCGCTGGTTCGCCATCTTGATGCCGACCACCAGCCGGTTCTCCACGTACGAGAGGTGGCGGTCCATCTTGTACGGCCAGGTCGCCTCGTCGTCCTTGGTGCGCGTGTAGAACTCGGTCATCACGTCGGCGGCCATCTTGGAGGCCACCTCGCCCGAGGCGTGCCCGCCCATCCCGTCCGCGACGAGAAAGAGCTGCTCGTCCTCGATGAGCGAGAAGTAGTCCTCGTTGTGGTTGCGCTTCATGCCGACGTCGGTCTTCGCGGCGTAGCGGATACGCATCGGGACTACCGAGCGTAGCGACGGTCGGCGGAAGCGTCAATCATCCCGGTTGGGCCTCTCCGCGCCGGCAGGCCGCCCCTGGGGGGGAGAGCCCCCCTCGGACCCGCGGCCGCCGCCGCCGCTTACTCGAAGGTCAGCGTGCTGCCGGGCGAGACGAGGTACACCTGGCCGGACTGCGCGTAGGTGGTGCCGGTGGGGGCGATGACCGCCGCCGCCGGGATCGAGCCGCCGATCGTCGACTGCGAGGAGGTGACCGTCACCGAGGCCGTCCCCGCGGCGAAGATGTCGAGCGCGAACCAGGTCGAGCCCCCGCTCGTGGGGAGACCCAGGGCGTTGTTCCCGGGGTCGCCGGTCGTCCCCAGGTCGAGCTGTCCGCCGTTGATCGAGTAGCCGTCGTCGGCCTGCATGGTGATGGTGGTGTTTCGCAGCTTGGCGCTGCCGGTGAAGCCGTCCTGGATGATCGCCGTGCCGCCCCCCGTGATGGTCAGGTGGTCGAGGGACATCGTCGAGGGGTAGCCCGCCACGCTGTGGTAGGTGACGCCGCGCCAGGTGTTGGGCGTCGAGCCGCTGGCCGTCATGGTGATGGTGGTGTTGCCGGAGATGGTCAGCGTCTTGCCGTAGAAGTCGACGCCGTCGCCGCTGTCGTCGACCTCGGTGAACGTCGAGCCGGTGATGGTCAACGTCGAGGTGGAGTCGTTGTCGTAGACGGTCCCCGCGATGGTGGCGCCGGCGATGGAGATCGCGACCGGCGTCGTGTTGGGCGAGGGGGGGAAGTTGTAGACGGCGTAGTAGGTGCCGCTGTGGGCGGTCTGGGTGATGGTGGTCCCCGAGATGTTCAGCGCCGACCCGGGGCACTGCCCGTAGAAGTGGAAGGCGTCGCCGCCGGTGGTCACCGAGCCGCCGGTCATGGTGACGGTGGCGTTGGCGACCAGGGCGAGCTCGACGCCCGTGGTGGCCGCCGTCTGGGTGATGGCGGTCTTGCTGCCCGCGATGGTCACCGTCGAGCCGGCGGCCGGCCCCTCGACGTAGATGCCGGCGTTCGCGCTGTCGGCGATCGCCACGTCGGTCAGCGCCACCGTCGAGCTCGGCGTCTTGAGGTCGACGCCGTTCTGGAAGTTCTCGATGGTGAGCGACTGCAGCGTCAGCGCGGACGGCGCGTCGATGCCGTCGAAGCTCATCGCCTGGCCGTCGAGGATGGTGCCCGCCGTCGACTGGCCCACGATGGTGACGTTCGCCGGCAGCACGTAGCCCCAGGTCTCCAGCGCCGGACCGGCCTGGTAGGTCCCGTCGTAGAGGTGGATGGTGTCGCCGCTGACGGCCACCGAGACCGCCTTCTTCAGCGTGCGGAAGGGAGAGCTGGCGGTGCCCGGGTTGGTGTCGAGCCCGCTCGGCCCGGCGTAGATGACGTGGCCGGTTCCCCCGCCCGCGCCGCCGTCAGCGCCCCCGCCCGCGGCGCCGCCGGCGCTCCCGCCGCTCCCGCCGTCCGGCAGTCCGCCGTCCTGGTTGCCGCCCGTCCCCATCCGCGTGCGCTCGGGCGAGCTGCCGCCGCAGCCGATGACGAGCGAGGCGCCGACCAACGCGATCAAGAATCGTGGACCCATCGCGGCCCTGTTACGCGCTTCGGGGATTGCCGGCTATCCCGGAAAACCCGCGCGCCGAGCTCAGGTGAGGGCGAGCAGCTTGCCGACCAGCCCGGCCCGGGAGGTGGTGCCCGAGCGGCGGAACAGCTCGGTGACGTGCGTCTCCACGGTGGCCTCGGCGCAAGCCAGCGCCGCCGCGATCTCCTTGTTGCTGGCGCCGGTGGCCAGCAGCTCGAGGACGCGCGCCTGCCGCGTGCTGAGGCCCCAGGCCTGCTGCGCGCGCAGCACCCGCCCGATCACCGGGTCGGGGCGCGCTTCGATCGCCAGCAGGTAGGGCGGCCAGCCGGGCGCGGCGAGGCGGGTGATCCGGAAGCCGGCCGCCACGCCGCCGCGCGCGCTGGCGCGGAGCGCCTCCAGCACGGCCGGGCGATCGCGCTCCAGGGCCCGCACGCCGGCGCGGTTGGCGAGCTCCACCTGGAAGCTCGGGCCGACCACGAAGGCGGCGCCCGGGATCTCCTCCAGCGCCGTCTCCAGCAGCGCGGCCGCCAGCCCGGGCGGCGTCCGGAGGCGCTGCTCCAGCCGCAGCCGCTCGCGCAGCGGGCCGATCAGCGCCCGCAGGATCCGCGTCTCCCGCGGCGTGA
>DASZVW010000298.1:0-3573 GCA_035546895.1 Polyangia bacterium | reverse complement strand
CCGGCGGCGCCGCCGGCCAACGCCGAGACCAGCGCGGCGGTCAAACGGGGCGTGCTGTCGCCGGCGTCGCGAGAGGGCTATCCGGAGAAGTGAGCACCCGCGCCTCCCTTCTGCTGGTGCCGGTGTTGTGCATGGTTGCCGCGGGAGCCGCGCGCGCCGAGGACGCCGTGGCCGAGGCGCGCCAGCACTACGAGACGGGGATCCAGCTCTTCGACGCGCGCGAGCACGAGCAGGCGCTGATCGAGTTCACCAAGGCCAACGAGATCAAGCCGCGGCCGGCGGCGGTCTTCATGATGGCCCAGTGCGAGTACCTGCTCGGCCGCCTCAAGGACGCGCGCACGCACTACCAGGCCTACGTGACCGAGGTGCCCGACGGCGAGTTCGCCGCGCTGGCGCACGACCGCATCGACAGCATCGACAAGCGCAAGAGCACCTTCGTCATCAACACTGTCCCCGACGACGTGACGGTGCTGATCTCGCGGGTGGGGATGCTGGGCGAGCCGGTGGCCACCGGCCAGGCGCCCAACAACTTCTCGGTCCCGCGCGGCCGCTACCGCATCGACGTCACCAAGAAGAACTACCAGGGGCAGACGCGGATCGTCGACGTCGACATCGCCGAGACCAAGCCGCTGTTCTTCAAGCTGGAGCCGATCCCGGCGCGCCTCGAGATCGAGACCAACCCGCTCGGCGCCACGCTGTACGTGAACGGCAACCGCGCCCGCAACCCCTACCGCCAGGACGTGGCGCCCGGTCCGGTGGAGATCTTCGCCGAGGCGCCCAACTTCGAGTCGCGCACCATCGACCTGTCGCTGGCGCCCGGCGAGCACAAGGCGCTGGTGGGCAACGCGCGGTTTCAGCTCCCGTATAAGCAGCGCTCCGGGCGTCCGGAGCTGCTGGGCGCGTCGGCGGTCGTGGGCGGCCTCTTCGGCGCCGGCGCGGTGGTGGCGGCGATCGGCGGCTCGTTCCAGGACCCCAACGTGTCGTCGGTGCTGCTGGCGACGGGCGGCGCGGTTTCGGGCGGCATCGTCGGCTGGCTGGTCGCCACGCCGATCGTCCCCAAGTACATCCCCGACAACCAGGCGCTCTTCATCCTGGGCGGCATGTGGATCGGCCTCGCCGACGGCGCCGCGGCGGGCGTCGTCGTCCAGCAGGTCGTCACCGCCGACGGCACGGGCCAGGCTCCCTGCCCGGGGCCCGGGCCCTGCCGGGGGACGTTGGGAGACCAGTTGCGCGCCGGGTTCATCGGCAGCGCGCCGGGGCTGGCGCTGGGGCTCACGGGCGGCATCCTCCTTCGGCACCGCGCGCCGACGTACGGGAGGGTGGCGCTCATCCAGAGCGCCGCGCTGGGGGGCGCGATCTCGGGCGCGCTCACGCAGCTCGCGCTGCGGTGGCAGCCATACGGCGGGGGCTGGGACTACACCGTCCGCCAAGTCGAAAATACAAACACGAACGGAATGGCTCAAACCATCCCGGGTGGGGTCGCCGGTCCCGGCGGGGCCTCGTGCACAGTCCCTGCCAATACGCAGATCAGCTGCGCGTTCAACGAGCGAAGTGCCTTGGATCTGGTGCCGGGGACGCTGATCGGCATCAACGTCGGGTTGGCGGCAGGCCTGCTGAGCGCCTACCTCCCCGACCAGTCGAACTACGGCCCGTCCTGGCAGCGCGTGCTGCTGGTCGACGCGGCGACGCTCGCGGGTGGCGTGGCCGGCGCGACGATCGGCTGCGTCGCCAACCCGAGCTGCCTCGACCAGAACCCCGGCGATCGGGACCGCGCCATCGTCGCCGGCTCCGCGCTCCTGGGCGGCGCCATCGGGTTCGTCAGCGGTCTGGTGCTCACGCGCGGCGACGAGGGGAGCCCGCCGCCGCCCGACAGCCGCACGGCTGCGGCGCAACTTCCGATGGCCACGGTGATGCCGATGCGCGACGCCTCCGGCGGGACGATCCCCGCGTTCGCCGCCATGGGATCCTTTTAGTAGACTCGGGGCGATGCCCGGGGTGCGTGAGGTCTTCGTCGTGGATGCGGTCCGGACGCCGATCGGGCGGCACCGGGGCGCGCTGGCCGAGGTGCGGCCCGACGATCTCGGCGCGCTGGTGATCGCCGAGCTGGTCAAGCGGACGGGGGTCGAGCCGGCGACCATCGACGACGTCCAGTTTGGCTGCGCGAACCAGGCGGGCGAGGACAACCGCAACGTGGCGCGGATGAGCGCGCTCCTGGCGGGGCTGCCGGTCTCCGTCCCCGGCGCCACGGTCAACCGGCTGTGCGGGTCGGGGCTCGAAGCGGTGGTCGACGGGGCGCGCGCCATCGCGGCGGGGGACGCCGACCTGATCGTCGCCGGCGGGGTGGAGTCGATGTCGCGGGCGCCGCTGGTGATGGGGAAGGCGCGGGAGGCGTTCGCCCGTGGCGACGTGACGGCGTACGACAGCACGCTGGGCTGGCGGTTCGTGAACCCGCGCATGGAGGCGCTGCACGGGACGCACCCGCTCGGCGAGACGGCCGAGCTGGTGGCCGAGAAGTACGGCGTCTCGCGCGAGGCGCAGGACGCCTTCGCGCTGGAGAGCCAGCGGCGGTGGGCGGCGGCGCAGGCGGCGGGGAGGTTCGCCGACGAGCTGGTGGCGGTGGAGGTCGGCAGCAAGAAGGCGCCGCGCCGGTTCGAGGTCGACGAGCACCCGCGGCCGGCGACGACGGCGGCGGACCTGGCGGCGCTGAAGCCGGTCTTCCGCAAGGACGGCGGGACGGTCACCGCCGGCAACGCCTCCGGGATCAACGACGGCGCGGCGGCGGTGCTGCTGGCCTCGGAGGCGGGGCTCAAGCGGCTGGGGCGGCCGGCGCTGGCGCGCTACGCGGGCGCGGCGGTGGCCGGCGTCGAGCCGCGGCTGATGGGGCTCGGTCCCATCCCGGCGACCAAGAAGGCGCTGGCGCGGGCCGGGATCGCGGTCCGCGACGTCGATCTGGTCGAGCTCAACGAGGCGTTCGCGGCGCAGGCGATCCCCTGCGTGCGCGAGCTGGGGCTCGACCCGGCGTGCGTCAACGTCAACGGGGGCGCCATCGCCGTCGGCCACCCGCTGGGCGCCTCGGGGGCGCGGCTGGTGACGACGCTGGTGCACGAGCTCGGCCGCCGGCGCGCCAACTTCGGGCTGGCGACCATGTGCATCGGCGTGGGGCAGGGGATCGCCGCGGTGTTCGAGCGCGCATGACGGACGACCGGCGAGCTGACGACGAGGCGACGCTCGCGCTGGGGGCGGCGGCGCACGAGATCAAGAACGCGCTCGGCCCGCTGGCGATGACGTTGCAGCTCGCCGAGCGGCAGGCCCAGGCCGGGCGGCCGGTCGCGGTCGAGGACCTGGCCTTCGCGCGCGCGCAGGTGCGCCACCTGAGCGCGCTGGTCGAGGACCTGCTCGACCAGACGCGCGCCGATCTGGGCGAGCTGGCGTTCCGGCCGCGCGCCGTCGATCTCTGCCGGGTGGTCGCGGAGGGGGTGGCGACCTTCCGGCGCGGCAAGCCGGCGCCCATCGTGCTCGAGCTGCCGGGGACGCCGGTGACCGCCTCGGTCGACGTCGGGCGGTTGCAGCAGG
>DASZVW010000297.1:0-3030 GCA_035546895.1 Polyangia bacterium | reverse complement strand
CCCGCAGCGCGTCTTCCAGCACCCGCGACTGGGCGTTGGTCCGGTAGAAGACCGCGAAGTCGCGCGGCGCCAGCGCCGTCGACAGCGCCTCCTCGATGCGCGAGGCGACGAACTCCGCCTCGTCGCGCTCGGTCTCGCCCTCGAACACCACGATCGGGTCGCCGTCGCCCGCTTCGGTGAAGAGGCGCTTGGGCCGCCGCTCGCTGTTCTTCTCGATGATGGCGTTGGCGGCGCGCAGGATGTTGCCGGTCGAGCGATAGTTCTGCTCCAGCTTGACCACCCTGGCGCCGGGGTGGTCGCGCTCGAAGTCGAGGATGTTGCGGATGTCGGCGCCGCGCCAGCGGTAGATCGACTGGTCCTCGTCGCCGACCACGGTGATGCTGCCGGTCCGGTTCGCGAGCAGGCGCACCAGCCGGACCTGCACGCTGTTGGTGTCCTGGAACTCGTCGACCAGCACGTGGTCGAACCGCTCCGCGATCTCCTGCGCCGCCGGCGAGCCGCCGGCCACGAGCTCCAGCGTCCGCATCAGCAGGCCGCCGAAGTCGGTGGCGTTGGCCGCCGCCAGCCGCTCCTCGTAGAGCTTGTAGGCCTTGCCGACCACGTCGTCGAAGTAGTCGTCCGAGTTGAACGAGGCGGCCGAGATCCCCGAGTTCTTGGCGCGGTCGATCGCCGACAGCACCTGCCGCACCGGGAACATCCGCTCCGGGACCTTGAGGTCGGTCAGCACCCGGCCGAGCAGCCGCTTCTGGTCGTCGTCGTCGTAGATGACGAAGTCCTTGCGCAGCCCCACCGCCTCGCCCCACTGCCGCAGGAGGCGCGCCGAGATGGCGTGGAAGGTCCCCACCCACAGCCCCCGGCTGCCGACCTTCATCCGCTCCCACAGGAGCTTGTCGACCCGCTCGCGCAGCTCGCCCGCCGCCTTGTTGGTGAAGGTGACGGCCACGATCCGCCGCGGGTCGGCGCCCGTCGCCACCAAGCGCGCCAGCCGGTAGGTGATGACCCGCGTCTTGCCCGAGCCGGCCCCGGCCACCACCACCAGCGGCCCCGGCCGGTGCAGCACCGCCTCGAGCTGCGCAGGGTTCAGCTCGCGCGCCAGCGCCTCGGGCGAGAACGGCTCCGGGCGCGGCGCGCGCTCGCTCTCGATCGCGGCCTCCGCTTCCATGCGGGCGCTACTCTGTCACAGCAGAAGCGCCCTGAGGCGACCATCGCACGGTCGAGCCACCTTGACCGTCAATATATGGCGTGCTATATATGGCGTGATGGCTACGCGGCGAACGACCATCTATCTCGACGATCACACGCGCGAGCGGCTGCAACGCCTGGCCGAAGCCTCTGGACGCACCCAAGCGGCGGTAATCCGCGAAGCGATCGCCGTCTACTCCTCGGCGCGCGGTGGACCACGCATCCCGCGCTCTGTGGGAATGGGAGCGAGCGCCGAGGGAGACCTCAGCGAACGAGCCGAGGAGCTCCTGGACGGGTTCGGCCGAGGCTCGTGAACGGGACGGCCGGGCCATGATCGTCGCTGACACTGGCGGGGTGCTTGCTCTGCTCGACCGCCACGATCGGCACCACACCGCCGTGCGGACATTTTTCGAGCGAGAAGGCGGACGCTGGATCTTCCCCTGGGCCATCCTCCCCGAGATCGACTACTTGGCCGAACGAAGCCTCGGACCGGACGTCGCGCGCGCCTTCGCAGCCGACGTACGCGACGGACAGTTTCGTCTCGATGCCAACGCCGCCCGCGATCTTCCGCGCGCCGTCGCCATCCTCGATCGTTACCGCGATCTGCGCCTCGGACTGGTCGACGCGGTGGTGATGGCGCAGGCAGAGCGGCACAAGGTGGAGGCGATCGTTACCCTCGACGCGCGGCACTTCCGCGCGGTGAGACTCCAGCTCCCGAAGCAACCGCTCCTCTTTCCGCTCGACGAGCCACTCTGACGGGCGCTGGCAGCGATCCTGCACGACGCTTCAGGCGGAAAATGCGGTTCCTGGGCGAAACGTTGGGTTCCGTAGAGATGGGCCGGCGACCGGAGCCACGCGCGCGACGGGGGCCCGCGGACCTCGGACATTTTTGTCGCGTCCTCGTGGTGCTGGCGGTGGTCGCCGTCGGGGCCTGTTCGACGACGCACGACCTCGGACCGGCCGCCGATCCGGCGACGATGTCGCGGATCGAGGCGCTGGCTTCGGAGCCGGGGACCACGGCATCGGTGACGCCGTTGCCCGGCCGGCACGGGTTGCATCCGACCTACGCGGTCACCGCCGCCACCGCGAACGGACTGATGGTCTCCGTGGGCGGCGACCCGCCCGCGCTGCTCTCCTACGACCGGGTCCGGTCGCTGAACCGGCGCGACCGCCTGCACGGCGCGCGGAACGGCGGCCTGGCGGTCGCCGCCGTCGCCTTCGCCGTGGGGTTCATCGTGGGAGCCGGGGCCACGGCGTTCCCGGCCTGCTGCGCGCCGCCGCCCAGCCCGGCCCGGATCGGGCTCGAGGTCGGCGGCGTGTCGGCGCTGGTCGGCGCGGTCGTGGGCGGCGCCTTCGGCGCGCTGGCCGGCTACCAGGACCGCTACGTCCTGGCGCCGACGGAGACCGCTAGCGCGCGGTGATCTGACGCTCGGCCAGCAGCGCCACCACCTTGGCGATCACCTCGGCCTCCGGCTCGCTGCCGGCGACGCGGAGGTCGCAGGCCTGCGTGCTGGCGCCCGAGGGATCGACGTCGACCACCAGCATCGGCGCGTCGGGGACCAGCGCCTGGACGGCGGTGGCGTCGGCGAGGCCGATGGCGTTGGTCGTGGAGACGACGATCAGGCCGGCGTTCACCAGCAGGTGGACCACCTCGCCGAAGCGACGCACGAGCTCGGACTGCGCGGCGTCGACCCAGAGGTCGTTGTCCACGCCGAGCAGCACGTTCTGGCCGTCGAGCATGTAGGCGTTGCGACCGGCGTCGAACAGCGACCGCTCCAGCGCGCGCGCGTAGCGGTGCTTGCCGGTCCCCGCCTTGCCGACGAACATCACCAGCGCGGCGCGGTGGCC